>JBDNAP010000586.1:0-6523 GCA_039768325.1 Thiogranum sp. | reverse complement strand
TGTTAACCGGTTTGACTGTCTTTCCGGGCGCCAAGGCCAGAAAACCCTTGGTAATAACCTGCTGACCGTCCGTCAGTCCCTGCTTGATTTCGATGTTCTCCGCCAGGTGCAGGCCACTGCTGACGTCCGTCCGTTGTGCCTTGTTGTCCTGATCCAGAACAAAAACGTATTCACTGCTGTCATCCCGGCGCAAAGCGGAGAAAGGGATCACCTGGCGTCTGCCAGGCTGTGTGCTGAGTTCCACCCGGCATAACTGGCCGGGCGCCGCTCCGGCCGGCACCGGTTCGAGTACCACCTCAATGGTACCGCGGCGGCTTACCGGATCGAGATTCGGGTGTATACGGACAATACGCCCGTCGTAGACCTGATCACCCAGCGCATCGATACGCACCCGGGCAAGGTCGCCTATGGCAAGGTCGGGCAGGATCAACTCCGACACCGGCAGCTCTGTCACCAGCAAAGAAGGGTCAGAGAGGGTCAGTACATGCTGGTGCCGCTCAACAACATTACCGGGTTCGGACAGCCTGGCACTCACGACGCCATTGATGGGGCTGGTGATCGTGGTATACCCGAGCCGTGTTTTCAGGACATGTTCGTCAGCCCTGGCGACCTCCAGCTGGGTAAGGGCCCGGGTATATTCGTCTTCCGATACCAGCTTGCGGGTTCGCAGTTCTTTCAGTCGTTTGACATCCTGCTCCGCCTGCTTGCGTGTCGCGCTGGCCCTGGAGAGCTGGGCTCGAATCAGCGTATCATCAAGCCGGACCAGGACATCGCCCTCAGCCACTTTATCGCCTTCATACAGCGACAGCGCCGTAATGCGTCCTTCCTCCTGGGTATAGACCTTGACCTCGCGTCGCGCACGCAGCGTCCCGGTTCGGGTACGGACCACATTGAGAGTGTCAGTCTGGACCAGCGCGACCTCGACCAGGTGCGCCCGTGCGCCCCTGTCCCGTGGTTCGTCCGCCTTCTGTCCGCAAGCCGCCAGCATCGAAGTGGTGAATATGAACAGCAGAAACCACGGCGGCATGGGAGAATGGCTCGGCAGGACTTTTCTCATTATCAGCAATTAGACTACATAATCGGAGGAATGTCGGAATTATACATTAAGCACTCAGTCCCTCCGGAAAGTCGGGCATGTTAATTTGTTTTTTACATTTGCAGGCTGAAAAATCGGCCATTTTCCTTCAGAAGGTAGAGTACGTGATAAAAACCAAAGTGTTATTGGCACTGATTGTGAGCATCGTTACCACGCCCGGTTCGGCAACCGCGCCCATTGCCGACGTGCACATTCACTACAAATGGAGCCAGGCCGACGTCACTTCACCTGAACAGGCGTTGGCAATCCTTGAACAACATAAGGTGGAATTCGCCGTGGTCATCGGTACACCGGCAGCACTGGCACTTGAACTGACCGACTTGAAACCGGAAAAATTTCTGGCCATATGGAGCCCCTATCGTACCGGTGGTGACTGGTCAAGTTGGGCTTATGACCCGGGTGTACTGAAACGGGCTCGTGCGGCGCTGGCCAAGCGCCGCTATCAGGGGATCGGAGAACTGCATTTGATTGGCGGGTTTAGCCCCAAACCGCAGTCCGAGGTCATTCGCGGCCTTTTCCAGCTCGCGGCATCTCATGACGTCCCGATACTGCTGCACACCGAATTCAGCCAGCCGGATTACCTGATCCAACTGTGCAGGGAATACCCCGCAACACGCATTCTGTGGGCACACGCCGGTGCCCTGCTGCGAGCCGATCAGGTAGCAAAGGTGTTGTCGGACTGTCCCAATGTCTGGACAGAACTGTCGGCCCGCGACCCCTGGCGTTTCGTGAACAACCCGATCACCACAGCAGACGGCAGCCTGTTACCGGAATGGCGCACTTTGATTGAGCGTTATCAGGATCGTTTTATGATAGGGTCCGACCCGGTCTGGCCGGTTGATCAGATGGATTCATGGGACACAGCGGATACGGGTTGGCAGGAGTACGCGCGCTTCATTGAATTTCATCGGCACTGGCTATCGACCCTGGAGCCCGCAATTGCCACAAAGATTCGCTGGGAAAATGCCTTGGATTTCTTCCGGCGCCGCCCTGAAGCTGCACCGGACTGATTCCCCGTCAGTACCGGAAGAACGCTGCCCGGCGCGAAAATGATGCCGGTCGAACCGCAACCGGGACAGCACCGGGGCCTGTGGAGACCGGGTGATGCTGCTGGCAAGTCACTAAAGGCCATGGGTTTTAATCAACGGGAAGCCTATCGGCTGAATGAGTCAATTCACTGACTTTATGCAGAGAACCCGGCTTTGCCGAAGGGGTATCCTGCCGTGCGGCAATCGTCGCCAGCTACCGGATTAGTGGATTCCTGCATATACTTACGTGGATATCCTGAATCGAACACCCCTTTCAGATCATTGAAACGATCGGGGTTTTAGAGACCGTCCGGACCGGACCAGTCCGCCGCGGTACCCGCGCATACCACAACCGGGTTATCCAGTGCATGAAGATCAGAAGCAAACTTGCCCTCACCTTTCTGCCACTGGCACTCGTCGCACTTCTGGTGCTGGCCTCACTCGCCTATATCGATGCCAGGAACGCCCTCACCGACCAGGTTATCGCCAACCTGGAGAGTGTCGCCTCGAAACAGAAACAGCAACTGGAACGCGTTCTCGAGCAGAACCGGGAAAGGCTGGCACTGGTCTCCTCACGCAGACAACTGCGCCTCAGCCTCGAGAACTACCTTGCAGACCCGAAGCAGGAATACAGCGAGACGATGAATCGTATTCTGAACAGTGCCGGTGCCACCATCGGGGATTTTCGCGAGCTCTTTATTCAGACACTCGACGGCCGCATCGTGGCCTCGACCAATCCTGAGCTGGTCGGCACGATTCACGACAACGAACAGTTTTTCGTCTCAGGCTCGAATGATGACCCTGTGGAGCTTTTCCATCATGACGATCTCGGCCAACTGAGAATGTACCTCGCGGGACCGCTGTACCGGGATTCCCGGCGCCTGGGTGTACTGGTCATTGATTCCGATGTATCCACCATTGTCACCTCGACCACGGACTACCTGGGACTGGGGGAAACCGGGGAGACACTGCTTGTTCACCGCAGCGATGAAGGGCACGCCCGCTTCCTCACCCCCACCAGGTTCGCCGCCGATGATACATCGGTACGAACGATCTCCAAGGAAGACCTGGATTCCCCGTTCACCCATGCCTTGCAGAAAAAGGAGGAACTCTTCACCGAGGCGGTCGATTACAACGGTCACGCCGTAGTCGCAGTGACGCGCTATATCGACCAGACCGATTGGGGTCTGGTGGTACAGATGCGCAAGTCCGAGGCCTATGCACCGGTCGCCAGGTTACGTACCTGGCTGCTGCTGCTGATTGGTGTATCTTCACTCGCCCTGATTGTGGCTTCGCTGTTTATCGCCCGTTCGATCACCCGGCCGATCACCCGGCTCACCGAAGTGGCGGGCCGGATCAGTAGTGGAGACCGCTCCGAAAGGGCACTGGTTAGCACGCACGACGAAGTGGGAATGCTGGCCGATACCTTCAACCAGATGACCGCAAATCTGATCGACGATATCAACGAGCGAAAACAGGCAGAGGAGAAGTTCCAGGCCGTGTTGAAGGCTGCACCCGACGCTATCGTGATCGTCGAACAGAGCGGTAAAATCGTGCTCGCCAACCTGCAGGCCGAACAACTGTTCGGTTATGACGAAGGAGAACTGATTGGCAAGCCCCTCGAGTTACTGATGCCCGAGCGGTATCGCCGCGGACACGAATCCAGGCGCCAGTCCATGTTCAGCAAACCCCGTTTCCGGCCCATGGGGGAAGATCTGGAACTGTGCGGTTTACGCAAGGACGGCTCCGAAATTCCGCTCGAGATCAGTCTCGGACCGATAGAGACCCGGGACGGCCTGCTGATCATCAGTGCCATTCGTGACATTTCAGATCGCAAACAAACGGAAGCCCGCCTGGTTCAGCAGGCCAGCATCGACAGTCTGACCGGACTGCCCAATCGTCTGCTGGCCACGGACCGGCTATCGCTGGCGCTGGCACACGCGCGCAGAACACAACAGAATGTGGCGGTGATGTTTCTTGATATCGACCGTTTCAAGCAGGTCAATGATACCTTGGGACATTCGGTCGGCGATCAACTGTTGCGTGAAGTGGCTCACCGCCTGAGCCAGTGCGTGCGTGCCGATGATACCGTAGCGCGCCTGGGAGGCGACGAGTTTCTGATCATCCTTCCTGAGCTCGGCGCCCTCGCATCAGCGGAAATTCTGGCCGAGAAAATACTCGAATCGCTGAGTCAACCGTACACGCTGAGTGACCGTGAACTGTTTGTCAGCGCCAGTATCGGCATCACGGGTTACCCCGAGGATAGCGATGACCCCGAAGTACTCATGCGCGATGCCGACGCGGCTATGTATCGATCCAAGGAAGCCGGGCGCAATACCTATCGCTTCTTCACCCCCGAGATGAATATCCAGCTGCTCAAGCGTATGGATATGGAAGCGCAACTGCGTTATGCCATCACTAATAATGAGCTGTTTCTCCATTTTCAGCCCCTGGTGGACACGCGCAGCGCCAGGCTGGTCGGCGCCGAAGCCTTGCTGCGCTGGCGTAATCCCGCGCTCGGTCTTGTGCCGGCCGATAAATTTATTCCGCTGGCCGAAGAGACCGGGTTTATCAATGCCATCGGCGAATGGGTATTGATGCAGGCCTGCCACGCGGCCAGCATGTGGCAAGACCGCTTTCCTGATGCCCTGCCCGTATCGGTCAATGTATCGGCCGTGCAATTCCGCAATGGTGATCTCGTCGAAACAGTTCGCCGGGCCCTGCAGGCGAACAAACTGCCCGCCGCCCTGCTGGAATTCGAGATCACCGAAAGGCTGCTGATTGAAGACGCCACGGACACCAAGCGGATTCTGAAGGAACTCAAACAGATGGGTGTGCGTCTCTCGCTGGACGATTTCGGCAGAGGCTATTCGTCGCTGAATCACCTCAAACACTACCCCTTCGACGCCCTCAAGATTGACCGCAGCTTTGTATCGCGTATCACGCAGGGCAACGAGGAGTCAGCGCTGTGCAAAGCGATCACCGCCATGGCCAATGAACTGAATCTGTCAGTGGTGGCGGAAGGCGTTGAGACAGAACAACAGTGGACGCTTCTGCGCTCGCACGGTACCGATCTCATGCAGGGTCACTATATCAGCAGCCCCCTGGACGGCGACGCTTTTGTCGACTTCATGGCAGACAGCGTCGGCCTGCTGGCACACCTGGACATCCAGCCCGATCCAGCCATCACATGATAGTACACCGCTGACCCTGGGGTCAGGCTTTTTTGCTTACTCGATTAAACGCGCTACACTGGCCACAGTGGCCTCGACCGGGGGCAAATCGCAGCATTGCTTGACAACAACCATAACTCATGACGCACTCCTCCCTTATCGGCGACCTGATTGACCTGAACGCAGCCCTCAAGTCGGACCGCTCGACTGACAGTGAGGAGAAGAAGCAGCGCGATCGCTCGATTGGCCAGGCGCTGCAACAGCAAAGGAACAACCCGGCCGGACAGCTGCGTGGCTGGCTGGATCAAGCCAGCACCGGCGCCTGGCAGCGCGATGGGCATCATGCTGTCCAGCTCTATCACGTCTTGTGTGTAATTCTTGTCTTTGCCGGCCTGGCAAGCGGTTGGGGCTTGGCGCGAGCGGTTCTTTACTATACCGGCAACGCGCCGATCAACATCGTCAATGCCCTGGGTCTGCTGGTTCTGCCGCAAATCCTTCTGCTGCTGTTCTGGTTACTTGCAATCATTCCGAACAGGATTCCCCTGCTCGGCAGTCTGCAATCCGCCCTGCGATTCCTCAACCCCGGACGCCTTACGCGGCATCTGGCGCGACTGTTTCCGGCCCGCAGCCGGCAGAGCCTGTCACTTGTCTGGGACACGGAATATACGACCGCACTGGCACCGGCTACGCGCTGGTTGTTCTCCTTCTGGTCACAGCTGTTCGCCTTCTGTTTCAACATCGGCGTACTTCTGGCTGCCTTCTACATGATCTCTTTTTCCGATCTTGCCTTTGCCTGGAGCACCACGCTGAATCTCGACAGCACGACCTTCCACCACATGCTCAGTGCGCTTTCCTGGCCATGGCATACACTGTTTCCTGATGCCGTTCCCAGCCCTGAATTGGTCGAGATCAGCCGCTACTATCGCCTGGACGAAGCCTCCTTTGGAACGGCTGATTCGCGACTCGCCGTCCAACTGAGCCAGTGGTGGCCGTTTCTGGTCAGCGCGATCATCTGTTACGGATTTATACCCAGACTGTTGACCTTGTTCGTCTCATGGTTGCGTTTTCGCCATCATCTTGCTCATGCGCTGCCACGTTTACCGGGCTCACCGGAACTGCTGGCAAGGATGAACTCACCGCTGATCTCAACCTCTGCACCACGGCCGGAAAACGTTGCGGAAATCGACACCGGCAACGACTTCGGCGCGCCGGAATCAGGCAGTTAT
>JBDNAP010000585.1:0-5177 GCA_039768325.1 Thiogranum sp. | reverse complement strand
TCGATCAACCAGATACCGACCAGCCACTGTCGACTACCCAACCGCTGTTTGAACCCTTGACGAATCGCGAGTTGGAAATCCTGAACCTGCTGGCGCAACGACTGAACACCAAGGAAATTGCCGTCAAACTGTTCATATCGCCAACAACTGTAAAAAAACATCTGAACAACATCTACGGGAAACTCACCGTCAACAACCGCCAGCAGGCGGTCGCGAAGGCCAGGCAGCTGAATATTATTTGACAAAACAGATTCGGTAAAAATGCAATAAAAAAGAGCCCTTTCAGACCCCGAACGCTGAACCCCGAACACTGACCTCTGAACCCTTCCTCCGCATTCCCAAATCTATATTCTAAAAAATACTCCCTTTTTACACCCCCCTGTACTCCATTTTGGCGGTTGTACCGTGTCGATAACATAAATATTAATGTCGATAGTTCGCAAACGGGAACGAAGCGGCCCGCAAGCAAGATTGCAAGACTGGGCCGCCCCAAGATAGCGGGTTTTAGCATCCCGAAAACGGGCTCTCAAATGGTCGGCGAACTATACCAGTCCTTGATACTGATGGCGAAAACTAAGATCAACTCATGCCGGATACCAAGGACATCGACGCCGACGTTGTGGCGGCGAGTTTCTAGAAAGAGAAATAGCACAGGTGGGTCATGCAAAACCAAACCGAAGAGAACAAATACGCTTTCGATAGGCCCGGGATCTATTCTATCCGCGTTCTCGGCTTTGTGGATGAAAGCTGGTCCGAAAGGTTTGCGGGAATGTGTATCAGCACCGCGAACACAGACGATAAGGGTCCGGTCACAACCCTGGTCGGCTCAGTGGTCGACCAGGCGGCCCTGTCTGGCGTATTGGAAACTCTTTATGAATCGCACCTCACTCTGCTGTCGGTGGAGATGCTGGAAGGCGAAAAATAGTAACCGTTCACAGGGTTACAAAGTCCGATACGCTTCAAACCACCTAATTGTAAGCGTTTGCAGAGTGCCGCAGATGCAAGGCGTCGGGCGCGCAGACGTACTTTTGCACTTCAAGTGCCCGACAACAAAGCAGATGCGGTGCCCTGTGAACGCTTACGAAAAATAAGCAACAAAGTGACGGGATAAAGTGAGGTTCAAAAAAAGGCTATCATCATTTAACTCTGAACCCAGAACGGTGAACCTGGAACCTTAATGATGCATGAAAACAAAAAAGAAGTAGTAATTGAGAAACTGAAAGTATTGAGCAGTACTAACAGAATGAAGCTCTTGAATCGATACACAAGGCAGACAGAAAATGTATACTGCACATTCAGCGCGCGGAAAAACTTAGAAATCATATTCAAAGTATTAATACTCAAATTCGATAATGATGCTCTGGTTGAGGCTTATGAGAATGGAGACCGCATCGTTGATCGCCTCGATTGCACGCTCAATGAGTTTTTGAACAATGAGATGGTGAAATGATGTTTTCAAAGTAACAAAATCTCGGTGCTATAAATACTTCAGAGAGTCAATCCCTGAGGCCAGTTCTCTGATATTCCAAGTTGAACGACCTGCTTGGATGCCTGAGGCTGTTCTTTTATGAATAGGGTTTTCATGGCAAGCGAAATAAAAAAGGACGAAAAAATACTCCTTTTTTACACCCCCCTGTACTCCCTTTTGGGGGTTGCCGCCGTTATTAAAATAGATTTAGAACAAAAATATCCTGATCCCATCAGGCCAACAGCAATACTGGAAAGAAAAACCCGTCGAGTTGGTAGCATCCGCGGTGGGCTCTTGAATCGGTTCAATAATCTGCGCAAAAGGAGGAAATAACCATGTCTAAACCGTCAGTAGTTGAGTATGCCGTTGATCGGCTCTCCAAGCTTGGCATCACCGATTGTTTTGGCGTCCCCGGTGACTATGCGTTTCCATTCAACAACGCGATTGCCTCGCATGAGAAGATCAAGTGGCTTGGTTGTTCGAATGAATTAAACGCATCGTATGCCGCCGACGGGTATGCCCGCATTCGAGGTGCGTCGATGCTGTGCACGACCTACGCTGTGGGCGAGTTGAGCGCGTTGTGCGGGGTGATGGGAGCCAAGGCCGAGCGGTCGACCATCTTTCACCTGGTGGGCATGTCGAGCATGCGACATCAACATCTGCGGAAGGCCGTGCACCATACGTTTGGCGATGGTGTTTTTCAGAACTTCATCAATATTTCGGCCCAGGCGGCCTGCGTGCATGCGATCCTGACACCGGACAATTGTGTCTATGAGATGGAGCGGGTCATCGCGACGGCGATGGCCAACCGGCAACCCGCGTACATCATCGTGGCAGAGGACCTTGCTACAAGGCCCATCACCGGTTCCGCCGTTGAGCCCTACCCTCAGCCAAAGAGTGATGCAGACGAGCTTAAGGCAGCCGTGGACGCGGCACTCGCCAAGATCCAGGCTGCCAAAACCGGTTGCATTCTACCCGCCTTCACCGTGTCGCGTTTTGGACTCCAGGCCGAGGTGACGGCGCTCATTGAGGCCATCGGTCTGCCTTTCGCCACCACTGCGATGGACAAAGCGGCGCTCTCCGAAGGGCATCCTCACTATATCGGCGGTTACGCCGGTAAGTTCTCTCCCCCCAACGTCTTCGCGGCGGTCGAAGAGAGCGATCTCGTGATCAACGCCGGCGGCGTCCTGTTCACCGATATCTCCACGGCTGCGTTTGCGGACAACATTGATCCCGCCAAGATGATCACGATCGGCATCGACTACACCGAAGTTGACGGCCACGTCTACAGCAATGTCCGCATGCGCGACATGTTCGTCGAACTCGCCGCCAAGGTGAAGAAGTTCACAGACGTGAAGCTGCAGCGGCCGACACTGGCCGAGCTGGTAGGCGGGCCGGATGATACGATCACCCAGGAATCGCTTCCCGCCCGTTATCAGCGTTTTTTCAAGCCCAATGACATCATTGTGGCCGAGACCGGGACCAGCGCCGTCTGCGTTGGCGGACTGCTCCTGCCTGAAGGCGCGGTTTACCACAATCAAACGTTGTGGGGCTCTATCGGCTGGGCTACTGGCACCGCCCTGGGGACGGCGGTTGCTGACCGGTCTCGTCGCACCGTGCTGATCACCGGTGAGGGTTCGCACCAGCTGACCGCCAACGAGATCGGCAACTACGGACGACACGGCGTCAAGCCGGTGATCTTCGTCCTCCACAATGAAGGTTATGCGGTCGAACGAGTCCTGGAGGAATACCCGGATTGGGTTTACAACGATCTGGCGCCGTGGGACTACCACACACTGCCGGCAGCCCTGGGCTGCAAGGATTGGTTCACTGCCAAGGTGAGGACCAATGGTGAGCTCGAGGCCGCGATGCAGAAGGCCGAGGCAGCAGATACGGCCTCGTACATCGAGATCGTCGGCCAAAAGCACGACTATCCGGCGGGTCTCAAACTTGTGGGCAGCAGGGGCTATGAGATGTATGGCATCTAGGGTTTCGTTGGAAATTTAGGAAGAACAATGACCAATGGGCATCAAAAACAAATGAATTTGAAACTAACCGATCAATTTAACAGGAGGATTCATCATGGCTAAAAGAGAAAAGCGAGTCGCACTCATCACGGATACGGCCCAACATATTGGACCCTATGTGGCAAAGAAGCTGGCCGAGCGTAATCACGACCTGGTGATCAGTGATCCCAATGTCACCATCGAGGGCGCTGAGACGCTGCACCCCAACCTGGTCGCCGAGTTGAAGGAGCTTGGCGGACGGGTCGAGGTGGTTGATGTCGATGATGTCAACAAAGCAGGCTCAGTGCAGAAGCTGGTCGATCGTGCGATGGAAGTTTACGGCGGCTTCGATTCTGCGTTTATTCGCCCGGGCATCCACCGCACACCTGACCGTAACTTGTGTGTGCCTTGGGATCAGATGACTGCGGATGATTACACAGCACTTTTCGTAGGCAACGAACTTTCAACCTTCTACGCACTGCAGGCGCTTGTTCCGCCTTTGGTGGCGCAGGGGTCGGGCCAGGTCCTTATCGAGGCCAGCGCCACTGCCGCCAAGGACATGCAAGGTGTGGCCGGCTATGGTGCGACCCGGGCGGGCGCAAAATACCTGATCAATAATGTTGCCCTGGCTGTCGCACCCAAGGGCGTCACGGTCAACGGCATGGGCACCAACTTCTGTGACTACCCGGGCTTCAGAGACTCTGTCAACTGCCATACGGATGAAGAGCTTACCGAGTGGGCGAGTTTCATCCCCCAGCGCCGCCTCGGTCCGCCTGAGGAGATTGCTCACCTCGCGGCCGCTCTGCTCGACGGTGAGTGCAACTACTATGGGGCTCAGTTCGCTTGTATGAGCGGTGGCTGGAACGGGCTGTAAGGGGGGCAGGCATGGAATCCTGGTGCCGCATCGTTGCTGATGGAAGTGCTCGTCTTGGCTTGCGCCAGGACGGGCACATCCTGATCCATGAGGGCGATCTGTTTGCCAACCCGGTGCCCACGGGTGAAAAGGTGGACCCGGAGGAAGCCGAGTGGCTTGCGCCGGTAGAACCCCGGCAGTTTCTGGGTCTCTGGAATAACCTGCATGAGGCGATGGTGCATGGTGGCAACCAGTTGCCAGCTTTTCCACTGTACTTCACCAAACTAGCGGACTGTCTGAACCGACACCATGGCGACATCCCCGCCCCGAGCGGGTACACCGACAAGGTTCTGTTCGAGGCTGAACTGGGCGTGGTGATCGGCCGCGAGTGTTTCAAGCCCGCGCGCAAAACAATCGACGACTACATCTTCGGCTACACCTGCGTGAACGATGTGACGGACGCTGGCCCGTTGTTTGAAAATGCTGAATTTCCGCAGTGGACCCGGGCCAAGAGTTTTCCCGGATTCGGCCCGGTTGGGCCGTGGATCGTGCGCGGCATCGATCCGGATGTATTGCGGATTCAGGCTTTCCTCGATGGGGAGAAGAAGCAGGACTATCCGGTCAGTGACATGATTTTTTCGCCGCGCGATGCGGTCAGTCGAATCGCCAGTGAAATCAGGCTTTATCCGGGAGATGTCATCGCCTGCGGTACCTCGGTGGGCGCCTGCTTCATGAAGCCGGGCCAAAAGATCGAGGTCCGTATTCCCGGGTTGGGAAGTCTGTTGAATCAGTATTCAGCCCAGCCGCTGGCCTGAAAAGCGGCCAGTTTGATCAAAAAAGAAACTTTGCC
>JBDNAP010000105.1:0-2626 GCA_039768325.1 Thiogranum sp. | reverse complement strand
TTATTATGTTGAGGGTTATCAGATAACTGCTTGCAGTGGCAGTTATCTGATAACCCTCAACATAACCCGACGTTCGATTCCTCTTCCGGCTGACAATGACGATCAGCCGCCCTCACTCGGCAATTACCAAAGCAGCTCACTGCCTGGGTATGCGGTCCTGCCTGCCGGATCAGTTGGCTCCGGATTTCCATTCCCTCGCACACATACCCCGGAGAACCAGCCGGCGGCTGCCAAGGGGGTGAAATTCAGCTACTGGAAGCTGTTCTGACCGCTGAAGATGTGGTAAAAAGGTAAAAAATAATAAGGCGCTCCGGCTTCAGGTGTTTTTCTCGCACAACGCACTCCAGCCCCCTGTATCGGGTTGGTGAACGGTAGCTGACCGGAACAGAGGACGCTGCCTATGAAACTTCTCTATATTGCCGCCTGGGTGGTGATCATCGGATTCCTCGTGTGGAGCGGAAATCTGCTGCTGCAGATCCAGTCCATGGGCTCCAAAACCGTAGAACTGCACCAACTGAGTCTGCATCTCGACGCTCTTGCCGGCGCCTGGCGCGACCTGAATCGACCCGGCAACGATGTACTGGAAAACTATGAGGTAGAGCGACAGCGCACCGCATTTGATTTCTATAAACAGCGCTATAATACCGCCTTTGCCGACTTACAGCAGCGGGTGGAGGGCGACAGTACCCTGGCACCACTCATTGCCAGCCTGGACCCCTCCCAGGACACCCTCGTTCACCTGGCCAAGCAAATCCTCGACCTGTCCGAACAGCGTGAAGCCTTGCGCATGGCACAGGCGCCAATCGAGTCCATCCTGGAGACAGAAACTGCAGCGGCTACCGCCATGGCACGTATGGATCAGGCGTTCCACTATGGTCTGGATGTGATACTCCGGGCCCGTACCGTGGTGGTCAAACAGGACAAGGAACTGGACGAATTGCAAAGAGAGAACTTTCAGCGTCTCTATATCATGCTGCTGGTGACACTTCTGGTATCGGCACTCAGCCTCGAGTTGATTCGCCACAGCATGCGGCAGCGCGAAGCGCTGCGTGAAGGTGCGGCGCGGATCAACACGATTGTCAACAACGTCGTGGACGGCATCGTCACTGTCGATGAGGATGGCGCGATCGAGTCGATGAATCAGTCTGCGGAGCAAATGTTTGGCTACGGAGCGAGCGAAGTGTTGGCCGAGAAGTTTATCGTGCTGCTCGACGAGGCCTGCCGTAAGACTTACCTGGATCATATGCATGGTATCAGTTCCAGCCGTGCGATTGACTCTTTCTTATCCGATGAGTGTGATGGACTTGGAAAGCGTCAGGATGGATCGGTTTTTCCCATCGATCTCGCCATAAACCAGGTGACGGTGAAAGGACGACGGCTGTTGATCCACATCGTCCGCGATGTCACCGAGCGTAAGCAGGCTGACCAGAAACAGCGCCTCGCGGCGAGCGTCTTCGAAAATGCAACTGAAGGCATCGTAGTGACGGACAGGGATGGGACCATTCAGTCCGTGAACCCCGCCTACACGACCATCACCCAGTACCGCACAGAAGAACTGCTCGGGCAAAACCCGAGAATTCTGCAGTCTGGTAAACAGGGTCCGGAATTCTATGAACAGATGTGGGCTGCGATCAACGACTCCGGGCACTGGCAGGGCGAGATCTGGAACCGGCGCAAGGACGGCGAGACCTTTCCGCAGTGGCTGACCATCAATGCAATCAAAGACAGCCGGGGTCTTACAACGAACTACGTCGCGGTTGCCTGGGACATCTCGGAACTCAAGGCGTCTCAGCGCATGAAAGAAGAATTCATCACGACCATCAGTCACGAATTGCGCACACCGCTGACTTCCGTGCTTGGTTCCCTGGGGATGCTTATGGGAAACATGAAAGAACAGTTGCCTGAGCAGGCAGAGAGGCTGGTCTCACTGGCTCACAGCAACAGCAGGCGCCTGGTGCGGCTGATCAGTGATATTCTGGACATAGAAAAGATCGAGGCCGGCAAGATGACGTTCCAGTTCGAACCTTTAGACCTGACAGCGCTTCTACACCAGGTTATCGAGGACAGTAAAGCGTTGGCGGGGCAAGCGCAGATCACCATTTCCTGTCAAACCCGGACCACCGATGCCTGGGTGAATGGTGACGCCGATCGATTGATGCAGGCGGTAACCAACCTGCTGTCCAACGCCATCAAGTTTTCCCCCCACGGTGAACCCGTAGAGGTTGTGCTTGGTGAGCGTGACGCCATGCTCCGGGTCGAGGTCACGGATCATGGTCCCGGAATACCCGAGGAGTTTCACAGCCAGGTCTTCAAGAAGTTTGCCCAGGCGGGTCGATCGGACAGGGGCTGGAAAAAGGCCGGCACCGGTCTGGGTCTGAGCATTGCCAGACTTATCGTGCGGCAACACGGCGGTCGCATCGATTTCCAATCATCATCGAATGTTGGAACAACGTTTTACATCGATCTGCCCAGAGCAGAGAGGGATTCGTTCGGCGCGAGCTCCGACAGCATCGCTACACCCACCAGGCAGTCTCTTGGCACCCCATCCTGAAATCGGGTCGGCGGGCACGCTGCGTGCACAGAGCGTGAGCGCATGACGACAGGGTTCCGCTGCGTAATACCGCGG
>JBDNAP010000584.1:0-3845 GCA_039768325.1 Thiogranum sp. | reverse complement strand
GTTAATTCTCGAAAACACCGTCCCGGGAGCGCTGTCCGTGCAGCACTTCCACCATGCGCAACGCCTGTTGCTCCATACGAATCACCAGCATGTTGACCTTGCCGCGGAAATAGCGATAGAACATCAGCGTCGGGATAGCGACGACCATACCGGCGGCGGTGGTAATCAGGGCTTCCGAAATGCCGCCGGCCAGTGCACTGGGGTTGCCGACGCCCTGCGTGGTGATGGCGGAGAACACCTTGATCATACCGATAACGGTACCCAGCAGACCCAGCAGAGGGGAAATTGCGGCAATAGTACCCAGTGTATTGATGTAGCGCTCCAGTTCGTGAACGACATGACGTCCGGTATCTTCAATCGCTTCCTTCATGATCTCCCGGCTGGCATTGCGGTTAATCAGACCCGCCGCCAGAATCCGTCCCAGCGGAGAACCGGACCGCAATGTCTGCATCCGCTCAACGTCCATCTTTTTCTCCTGTGCCCAGTCCCACACCTGGGCGACCAGTTGTCGCGGAATAACCCGCTTGATGCGCAGCGTCCACAGGCGTTCGGCAATAATAGCAAAGGCAATAATGGAGCAGGCGATGATGGGGGCCATGAGCCAGCCGCCAGCTGTAACCAGTTCATACACGGGGCGTCATCCTTTCCTGTCGGGAATAAACCGGGAGCATGATACTTGATTTGGCACAGGATACGAAGCACCGGGCGAACACTCAGGGTTTTGTTCTCCAATAGCGTTTGGACTGCTGTCGGTAGGCAACCGCCTGCAGCGGTTTGCCGGCCTCCACGCGCAGCTGAATCGCACCACTTCCGGCGCTATCCAGCATCCTGGCCCCGATAGCCCGGTAACGTTCCTCCACCTCGGGCCTGGGGAAGCCAAAACGATTTCGGTAGCCGACCGGGAACAGCACATAAGCCGGTTTTACCGCCTTGACAAATTCCGCACTCGATGAGGTGCGGCTGCCGTGATGGGGCGCCACCAGGATATCGGCAGCCAGTTGCCGGTCGCCTTGCCGAAGCAACTGCCGCTCAATTCTGCTTTCGATGTCACCCGGTAACAGCAAAACCCGGCCGTCGGCGGCCTCGACACGCAATACGCAGGAGCCGTTGTTGCCCTCCTCCCGGTCAAACGGTGCCAGGTATTCAAATTGAACGCCGTCCCATACCCACTGATGCCCGGACCGGCACCATGTCGCCCGCGCCCAGCCGATGGCGCCGGGTTCACCACTTTCGATGCTGAATACGCCCAGTCGTTCGAATACTGCCCGGGCGCCGCCGATATGATCATTATCCGCGTGACTGATCACCATGCGGTCGATGTGCCGGTAACCGCGCTGCACCAGAAAAGGTGCGATCACCGACTCACCGCTGTTCAATCCGCTTCTGAACGCCGGTCCGGCATCATAGAGCAGCACGTGATGCCGGGTCTCCACGACGCCAGCCAGTCCCTGCCCCACGTCCAGCAGGGAAAACCACAGATCACCGCTGTCCGGGCGTGCGGGCTCCAGCCGCAAAACCGCCAACATCAGCAGGATGCTCACCGGCAGCAGTGATAATGCCCGCGGTAACAGCGCAGCCACAACACCCAGGGTGAACAGCAGCATCCAGACGCCCGAAACTGCGGGTGACTGCCACAGATTCACCGGCAGCGCGGCCAACTGTTCCAGCAACCACCACAGGATCGACAACAGATCAGCGGACAGGCCGATCAGGCAGTCACCCAGCAGCGGCAAAAACGGCAGGCACAGTAGACCTGCCAGCAATAGCGGTACCACCAGGAACCCCACCCAGGGAATGGCGACCAGATTGGCGATGGGTGCACTCAGTGATACCTGCTGGAACCATGACCATAACAAGGGTGTCAGCCCGAAAATCAGCCCGAACTGAACGCTCAGCAGCCGTCGCCGGCGACTGTGCCCTCCACTGCGTCCGGCTGTCAGCAACAGAATCAGCGCAACGGCGGCGAACGACAACCAGAAACCTGCGCTCAACACCGATAAGGGATCCAGCAGCAGTATCATCCACAGCGCCAGACTCCAGACACGCCAGGGTACCGGCCTGCTGCAGCACAGAATCGCCAGCATCCACACACAAACCATCACCAATGCCCGTTGCGCCGGCACCTGGAAGCCAGCCAGCATGGCGTAGGCCAGCGCCGCAAACATGGAACACAGGGCGGCAACCCGGGGTGCCGGCCAGCGTAGCGGCTTGCCGAGGATGCTCCAGCCTTTACGCGCGATAAAGAAAACAAGCCCGGCCACCAGGCCGACATGCAACCCGGAAATGGCCAGCAGGTGGCTGGTGCCGGTCCGCTGCAACACCTGCCACTGATCAGCCGACATGCCGCTGCGATCCCCGACCCCCAGCCCGCGCAGCAAGGCGCGCATCGACGGCGCGACCTGGAGCTCCTGCAGATGCGCCGACAGCCGCTGCCTGAGCCCCGCTACACTGTAGCGGTTTGCCATCGCCGTGCGCCGGTTCAGCCTGCTGCCACGGATATAGCCGGTGGCCCGGATGCCTTGTGCAAACAGCCAGCGCTCGTAATCAAAACCGCCGGGGTTGGACAGGCCATGGGGTTGTTTGAGGCGAACCAGAAGCTGCCAGCGTTCACCGGCACGCACAACTTCGGCCTGCCGGTACCAGGTCATGCGCGCGGTCAGTTCCAGCGGCTGCCAATGGCCGTTTTCGGCGTATTGTTCTATCAGGAAGCGGAAACGGACCCGCCCGTCGTCCAGTCGTTCGGGCAAACCCTGCACCAGCCCCTCAACCAGCACATCACCGCCCTCCAGCTCGGCGGGTAACTGTACGCCCGCTATCTGGCTGGCGTGCCACCACACCCACAGGAAGCCGGCCGCGGCAATGCCGGCGGCGCGCAGCCAGGGCAATGGGGACAGGGCCAGTGTGGCACCGGCGAGCAACCACCACCCACCCGCGGCAGGAAGTTCGGCGCAATACTGAAAAGCACAGATGCCGGCTAGAAAAGCCAGCGCAGAGTAAAGCATTTCATCCCTGATGCCGTTATCTGACCGTGTGTTTGAGACAATCCGTGTCTCATTATCCCTGTAGCACTATGCTAAGGTATTGCACCGAAGCCAGCAAGGAGGGCGTTGTATGCGTCAAACATTGATTTCTGTATTAGCAGCATTACTGATCCCCACCCTGTCGGTGGCGGATACCCTGGGCGTGCGGGTCGGCGCCAATTACTGGGATTTCGACATCAGCGGGACGGCGCGTTACAAAAGCAAGGATTCGGCCAACGATATCGACGTCAACAGGGATCTGGGCTACGACGATGGCAATCTGGGTTTTTTCTACGTCAGTCTCGAGCATCCCGTACCCCTGCTGCCAAACGTCAGGATCAGCAAGACCGATATCGATGAAGATGCCAACGGCAGGCTGTCGCAGACAGTGATCTATGGCGACATCATTTTTCAGGCCAACGAAGATGTGAGCAGCAAAGTCCAACTCGACCAGACGGATATCACCCTGTACTACAGTTTGCTCGATACCGTCGTCAACCTCGATCTCGGGCTGAATGCCAAGTATATCGACAGCAAAGCCAGAATTACCGGTGCCGTATCGGGTACACAGACCGCGGATGTCTCCGGCTGGGTGCCGATGGCTTATGCCGGCGTTGGCGTCGATCTGCCCTTGACCGGTCTGGCAGTCAGCGCTGACGGTGCCTATATCAAGTACAAGAGCAGCAGTTTTTACGACTTCACCGCGCGGGTGACCTATACCTCACCCTGGTTTGTGGGTGCCGATGTCGGTTACAGAAAAATCAAACTGGATCTCGATGACTTTGACGACTCCTTTGCGGACGTCGAATTCGATGGTCCCTACGC
>JBDNAP010000583.1:0-11186 GCA_039768325.1 Thiogranum sp. | reverse complement strand
TTTTATGGACCCTTTTATGAGCCTATTTGTACACTACCCGCACCTGTGAGCCGCCGGCCAGTTCGCGCAGCCGCTGCAACAGTTCATCGGTGGGATGCACCCACCATTGTTCCCCCAGTGTGATATGGGCTTGTGCTGACGGACCATGATACTGGATGCCGACCGGACAGTTTCCCTCGCAGAAGGGCGACAATATGTCTGCCAACGATTTTACAAAACCGTTACCGGCTTTTTTCTCGCCGATATCCAGTACCAGGCGTTTGGCATAGACTTCCCGCGCCTGGTCTATTTCAAAGATCTTGTTGGCGTTCAAGCGCATACTGCCGGAAAAATCATCGAACGCCAGGGTGCCTTGAACCACCAGCACTTTGTCGTTTGCCAGCATGGCGCGGTACTGTTCGAACACCTTGGAAAAAATCCGGATTTCCATGCGCGCCGTGGCATCATCCAGGGTGACAAACGCCATGCGTGACCCACTCTGGGTATTGCGGGTTCTGAACTCCACTACCAGGCCGGCCAGCACAACGGTTTTCTCCTGACCGCGCTGTCGTGAGCCCCCCGCCGCCGGCAGTTCTTCATTCAGATCGGCCAGCGAACCGCTTATCATGCTGGCGAGTTCCTCACGATAGCGGTCGATCGGATGGCCGGTCAGGTACAGGCCGAGGGTTTCCTTTTCACCGGCCAGACGCTGCTCTTCGTCCCATTCCGGCACGCTGGCCCTGGCCAGCGTCTGGGTTTCCGCGGGTGCGACGACGCTGCCGAACATGTCGGACTGACCGGCGGCTGAATCGCGCAAATCCTGTTCGGCCGATTTCAATGCTTCCGGTAACTGGATGCTCAGCGACGCCCGGTTCTCGCCCAGCCTGTCCAGTGCGCCGGCCTTGATCAGCGCTTCATACACGCGGCGGGTCACTTTGCGCGAATCGACACGGCGGCAGAGATCCACCAGGGACTGGTAGACGCCACTGGCCAGCCGCTCCTGAATGATGACTTCGATCGCCGCCTCGCCGACCCCTTTTATGGCGCCGAGACCATAGATCACGATATCACTGCCTTCGACCGTAAAGGCAAACCCGGAACGGTTGATATCCGGTGCCACCACTTCAAGCTGCATGTGGCGGCATTCATCGATCAGGGTCACCACCTTGTCGGTGTTGTCCATATCAGCCGATAGCACCGCAGCCATAAAGGGTGCCGGATAATGCGCCTTCAGCCAGGCGGTCTGATAGGAGACCAGCGCATAGGCAGCGGAATGCGACTTGTTAAAACCATAACCCGCGAATTTCTCCATCAGGTCGAAGATATAGGTCGCCGTTTTTTCCTCGACGCCGTGCTTTAAGGCACCCTCGGTGAAAATGGCCCGCTGCTTGGCCATCTCTTCCGGCTTTTTCTTGCCCATGGCACGGCGTAGCAGATCAGCGCCGCCCAGGGTGTAACCGGCCAGTACCTGGGCGATCTGCATGACCTGTTCCTGGTAGAGAATGACACCGTAGGTGGGCTTGAGGATGGCTTCAAGATCCGCGTGCGGATACTCGACCCGGGCGCGGCCGTGTTTGCGGTTGATGAAGTCATCCACCATGCCCGACTGCAGGGGGCCGGGTCGGAACAGCGCCACCAGCGCCACGATATCTTCGAAGCTATCGGGCTGCAGGCGCTTGATGAGATCTTTCATGCCGCGCGATTCGAGCTGGAACACCGCAGTGGTCTGGTAGGCTTTCAACAGATCAAAAGCCGCCTTGTCGTCCAGAGCAATGCTACTGATGTCCAGGGCAGCCTGGCCCTGTTCTTCGCGTTGTTTGTTTACCGTCTGCAGTGCCCAGTCGATAATGGTCAGGGTGCGCAGCCCGAGGAAGTCGAATTTCACCAGGCCGACGGCTTCCACATCATCCTTGTCGAACTGGCTGACGACGTTAAGCCCCCCCTGCTCACAATAGATCGGCGTGAAGTCGGTGAGTTTGCTTGGCGAGATGACCACGCCGCCGGCGTGCTTGCCGGCGTTCCTCGCCAGACCTTCCAGCGAGCGCGCCATATCCAGCAGAGCCTGGACTTCCTCATCCTCTTCATACAGCTCGCTTAGGGCTTCTTCCTGCTCCAGCGCCTTGTCCAGCGTCATGCCGATTTCAAAAGGAATCAGTTTTGCGATGCGGTCAACAAAGCCGTAGGGGTGACCCAGCACCCGCCCGACGTCCCGTACCACCGCCTTGGCCGCCATGGAGCCATAGGTGATGATCTGCGAGACCTTTTCGCGGCCGTAGTGCTCGGCAACGTAGTCGATGACCCGGTCACGACCCTCCATACAGAAGTCGACATCGAAGTCCGGCATGGAGACGCGTTCGGGGTTGAGAAAGCGTTCGAACAGCAGTTCGTAGCGCAAGGGATCGAGGTCGGTGATGGTCAGGGCATAAGCCACCAGCGAACCCGCGCCCGAACCGCGCCCCGGACCGACCGGCACCCCGTTCTGCTTGGCCCACTTGATAAAGTCGGCGACGATCAGAAAGTACCCCGGAAACCCCATGGAGTTGATCACATCCAGTTCGGTGTCCAGACGTTCGTCATAGGGCTTGCGGATTTCCGCAAAATCGTCAGCCTGCGGGTCGAAGGTGGCCTGCAGGCGTGCTTCCAGTCCCGCTCTTGCCTGCTTACGGAAGAACTCTTCCATACTCATCCCGGCCGGGACCGGGAATTCGGGCAGATAGTTTTCTCCAAAGCTCAGTTCCAGGTTACAGCGCCGGGCGATCTCCACGCTGTTTTCCAGGGCTTCGGGCAGGTCGGCGAACAGCGCCTGCATGTCTTCGCCCGATCGCAGATACTGCTGTTCGGAATGGCGCCTGGGCCGGCGCGGATCGTCCAGCGTGCGTCCGTCGTGAATACAGACGCGCGCCTCGTGTGCTTCGAAGTCCTCCGACTTGATAAAGTGTACGTCGTTAGTGGCAACGACCGGCACCTGGTATGCGGCAGCCAGATCGACCGCGCCGTGCAGGTAGTCCTCCTCACCTTCACGGCCGCTGCGCTGGACCTCCAGATAAAAACGTGACGGAAACAGACGCAACCAGTGTTGCAGACGTTGTTCGGCCAGTGGCCGGTTGCCGGCCAGCAGCGCCTCGCCGATATCACCTTCGCGGCCGCCCGACAGGGCGATCAGTCCGTCACTCGCCCCCTCCAGCCAATCGAGGCTGAGCATCGGTATAGACTGGTGCTGACCTTCCAGGTAAGTGCGGGAAACCAGTTCGGTCAGATTCCGGTAGCCCAGGCGGTTTTTACACAACAGCAGCAGGCGCCAGGGCTTGGTCAGCTGCGCGGGATTCTGCAGCCACATATCGACGCCGATGATGGGTTTAATACCGGCTGCCATCGCCGCCCGGTAGAACTTGACCATGGCAAACATATTGCTCTGGTCGGTGACGGCGACGGCCGGCATACCCGCTTCGGCCACCGCTTTGACCAGCGGTTTGATACGTACCGCGCCGTCTACCAGTGAATATTCGGTATGCAGATGCAGATGAACAAATCCGGGTCTCATAAGCGAAGTGTCCGGCTTTGCCGGCGGGGTTTCAAGGCTTGACAAAACCGTGCGCAGGGCTGCTGAGATTTGCGCAAACTTATGCCGGATAACTTACGCACGGCCTGGTATCCTTCGTGGTCTATTCCAGCCCGTCAAGAAATACCCTGATCTCGGCCAGCATATCCTCGAACAGCGGGTTATAGGTCAGGCGGCGGATCACTTCGCAGTCCGCTGACTCGTCGAACATCTCGCCCAGACAATCCTCCTGCCGTGCCTTGCAGCGCCGGTATTTCTCCGGGTCCAGGTGGTAGTAATGGGTGCAGAAACAGTGCCCACCCTGTTTGCCATAATGTCGATTTGACGGTGACTGCATCAACGCCGTATGCGAGAAACTCTTTATGTTCTGATCGGGTAGCTGAGCCGGGACCAAGGTGACCTTATCCGGTACCCAGGGATGACCCGTACTGTAATACAGCATGCGTTTGGGTAGCCCCCGCTGCCGGGAGAACCAGTCAAGTGTCGCCCTGCTGTCGACCGCCACATCGTTTTCGCTGGCGGCAACGAATACCGGCAGGCGGCGTTCCGTTCGTGAAGCCAGGCGCCAGACCGCCTTTATCATTTCGTACACTTCGTGGATAGCCCGGTTCGTCAGCGATTCATATTTGAAGTAATCGCTGTCCGGTTGCAGCTCAAACCAGGAAAAACGTCGCCATAACTTGCCGTAATGCGACAACGGGCCGGCCAGCCTCGCCATGGCGGAGATGCGCAGCGCCGGGGCGAACATGAACAGGCCCTTGATGGTGTTATTACGCAGCGACTGGTAGAGGTTGAGTGTCGCGCCGGCAGAAAATCCCAGCAGATACACATCGTCGACTTCGGCTTCCAGCAGTTCCAGCAGCCGTTGGTGGGATGCAACCCAGTCCCGCCAGTGTATGTCGAGCAGATCACCGGGCCGGGTACCATGCCCCGGTAACTGCATGGCCAGCACATAAAAACCCTGTCGCTGAAAGAACTGGCCAAGATCACGCATCATAAAGGGTGAATCCGACAGGCCGTGTACCATCAGGATGCCGCGCCGCGGTCCGTCATTGCTATCCGGTTTGAGTACAAACGGGCTGTTACCCTCGATAACCCAGGCAGCCTGATTCCCATTGAGATCGGTTCTGGCCGCCTCGACTCGCTGCCGGCAGGCATCGAGGTAGGTTTCGATACTGTCCGCCTGGGTCTGAAATGCGCTGTCCGCACAGTAGTACGGCCGATGCCGCTCGGACAGTTCGTGGGCAATCGGCAGTGTCCGCAGGAAGTTCCAGAAATGGATCACCGTGTCCCTTCCAGCAGTCGCCGAACCGGGGCATAGGAGCGCCGATGCACCGGTGTCACCCCCAGGGTTTGCAAGGCGGCCAGATGGGCTTTGCTTGGATAACCTTTGTGCTTCGCCAGTCCATAGCCGGGGTAGCTGCCGTCCAGTTCGATCATTTCACGGTCACGACTGACTTTTGCGATGATCGAGGCAGCGCTGATCGCAGGCACCAGAGCATCACCCCTGACCACCGCTTGTGTGGGGTAGTCGAGCCGGGGGCAGCGATTGCCGTCCACCAGCACCAGCTCAGGAGCCATTGACAGGGCGGCAACGGCGCGCTGCATGGCCAGCAGGCTGGCTTGCAGAATGTTGATGTCGTCGATTTCGTGCACCTCTGCGCGCCCCAGCGACCAGGCCAGTGCACGTTCGCGGATCAGTCCGGCCAGTTCTTCCCGGCGTCGTTCACTGAGTTTTTTGGAATCCTTCAAACCTTCAACCGGTCTGTGGGGATCAAGAATAACGGCGGCGGCAACCACCGGTCCGGCCAGGGGCCCTCGCCCTACCTCGTCGACACCCGCCAGAATTTGCCCTGTGTCATCGAATTCAAAGCCGTTTTGTTCGTTCAATGCAACCCCCTGTCGATAATATGCTGTGCGGCCCGCTGTACCGCGTTCTGCTGTAACTGGCGATGAACCCGTGCGAAGGGTTCAATCTGTTGCGCCGCTTTCTGCGGGTGCTGCAGCAATTCCAGCAAGGCCCCGGCCAGCTTCTCCGGCGTCGCGTCGGTCTGCAGATACTCCGGCACCTGTAAGCTTGCCAGCAGGTTATTGGGCAACGAGACATAAGGCACACGCAACAGGCGGCTGACCAGCGCGTAACTGAGTGGATGCAGGCGATACGCCACCACCATCGGCCGCTCGAGCAGCATACACTCCAGTGCCACCGTACCCGAGGCCAGCAACACGGCATCGGCCGCTGTCATTGCGTCACGTGCCCGACCATCGAGCAGCGTCACCGTCAGCTCTTCATGTTGCGCCGACTCCAGGCACCTCCTGCACTCGGCTAACAGGCCCGCCGTTGCCACCGGCAACACAAACTGCAGCTCTGCTATCACCTTCCGACACAGATGCGCGGCTTCCAGGAACAGCGGCAGCAGGCGTTTGATTTCAGTTGCCCGACTGCCTGGCAGCAGAGCGACGCACGGCCTGTACTTATCGAGGCCCAGCGTCTCACGCGCCCCTTGTCGCGATTGGTTCGCCGCGATCTCATCGGCCAAGGGGTGCCCCACAAACTGTGCGCGCACCCCGTGTTGTTCAAGAAACTGTGCTTCAAATGGAAACAGTGTCAGCATCAGATCGACACTTTGACGGATCTTGCCAAGCCGGTATTGGCGCCATGCCCAGACTGAAGGACTCACCCAGTGAACCGTCGGTATACCGGCCTGTTTGAGCGATCTTTCCAGCGACAGGTTGAAATCCGGCGCGTCGATGCCGACGAACACATCGGGTGGCCGGCGACGGAAATGCCGGGATATTTTTCTGCGCAGGCGATAAAGGCCGGGCAAATGCCCCAGCACCTCGACCAGTCCCATGACGGCCAGGCGCTCGGAATGGGCCAGCGCCTGACAACCGGCTTGACGCATGCCAGGACCGGCGATACCTTCGAACCGCGCCTGTGGATGATGCTTGCGGATGGCGTAAATCAATGCTGCGCCGAGCTGATCACCGGACAACTCGCCGGCAACCAACCCTATGCGCAATACCTCAGCCATACCGGGATACACGACTCAGCGCACAATACTTCGTTCGCAGGCTTCTACGAATCTGCGCAAGCGAAGCACATCGTCACTCTCCGGTTCGAGCTGTTTCAATTGCCCGATCGCCTGATCCAGGGACAGTTCAGACCGATACAGGATACGGTATGCCTCCTTCAGTACGCGTATCCGGTCTTCGTCAAAGCCCCGCCTTTTAAGCCCCTCCACATTGAGCCCGCGCGGCCTGGCTTTACCTTCACACACCATGACAAATGGCGGAACATCCTTGTTGATGCGCGCTCCGTAGGCGGTAAAAGCGTGTTCGCCGATACGGCAATACTGGTGGATCAGGCTCGCGCCACCCAGGATCGCATAATCACCGATATGAACGTGTCCGGCCAGCGTGGCGTTATTGGCAAGTACTGCATGACTGCCGATCCGGCAATCATGCGCAATGTGCACACTGGTCATGATCCAGTTATCGTCACCCAGCTGCGTGACACCCGCATCCTGTACAGTACCGCGGTTGATTGTGACGTATTCACGAATCGTATTATTGCAACCGATTTCCAGGCGTGTGGTTTCGCCCTGGTATTTTTTATCCTGTGGGTCGCTCCCCAGTGAAGCAAACGGAAATATCCGGTTGTTGGAACCCATACGGATCGAACCGCTCAACACCACATGCGAGCCGATCCAGGAGTTGCTGTCTATTTCGACTCCGGAACCTATGACACTGTAGGGGCCGACAATAACGTCAGCGGCGATCCGGGCAGCGGGATCGATCACGGCTGTCGGATGAATCAGCGAACCACTCGTCCGCATATTTCAGGGGGTTCCCGGGTAATGGCGTAGCGGAACAAGCCAGGGCCGGGATTGGCTTGCCCTGAAGACAATCTGTTTCTCATTGACTGCAAAGCACTTCATAAATGGCTGCTGTCGCCCACCCGCCGACTCGTGGAGTATGCGGGCTATGCGACATTTTCCGGTCAGCTGTCGATCTTTCGTTCGGTACACATAATCTCTGCCGTGGCGGCCATTTTACCATCCACTGTTGCCCCGGTATCGAACACCCAGATGCCGCGCCTGGTCTTGATCAGCTTAACAGACAGACGCAATTGATCGCCGGGTTCAACCGGTTGTTTGAAACGCGCTTTATCGATACCGACCAGGTAATAGAGGGAATCACGTTCAGCACCGCGATTGCCCGTTCTGAAAGCCAGCAGACCGGTCGCCTGCGCCAGCGCCTCCAGGATCAGCACACCCGGCATAACCGGCTTTTCCGGGAAATGGCCCTGAAAAAACGGTTCGTTGACAGTGACATTTTTAATGCCCACCAGCGACTGCCCTTCATGGAATTCCACCACCCGATCGACGAGCAAAAACGGGTAACGGTGCGGCAATAAATTCTGAATTTCGAGAACGTCCATGGACCGATATTAAACCTGATACGGGGTTTCCAGGATAGCTTTTTATTTTATCTGGACTTTTCAAGGCTGGATACACGTCGTGCCAGTCCATCCAGCTGTTTCATTCTGACCGCGTTGCGGCGCCATTGCCGATTTTCCATGAGTGGTGTCCCGGCTGAATAGGTACCCGGCTCGGAAATCGAGCGGGTCACCATCGACATGCCGGTAATGTGAACACCGTCGGCGATTTCCAGGTGACCGACAACACCGACGCCGCCAGCCAGCGTACAGTGCCTGCCGATTCGTGCGCTGCCGGATATGCCAACACAAGCCGCGATGGCGGTTTGCGCACCGATAAACACATTGTGGGCGACCTGTACCTGATTATCGATCTTCACACCGTCCTCAATAATGGTGGGTTCGGCGCTACCACGGTCTACCGTAGTGTTAGCGCCGATTTCAACATCGTTGCCGATCTGTACACTACCCAGTTGCGGTACTTTTTCCCAGCGACCTTCCACCTTCGCCAGGCCGAAACCATCACCGCCTATTACGACGCCCGGGTGCAGAATGACGCGACTGCCAATACGAGCCTCAGCCAGAACCGTGACCCGTGCCACCAGCTGACTGCCCTGCCCGATCTCCACCTTAGCACCGATAATACAGCCCGGCCCGATCTGAACGGACGGGCCGATCTTTGCGCCTTCTGCAACAACCGCATTGGCGGCTATCCAGGCACTCGGATCGATGTCGGCGGCTACATCGACAACGGCACTCGGATGTATGCCGGATCCCGGCTTATCCATGGGATACAAAAGGCGCGCCGCGCGTGCGTAGCAGGCGTAGGGATTCTCACTGACCAGAACCGCTACGGGACAATCCCGGGCGTCCTGTTGCGAGAGCACGACCGCGGAAGCACGGGTGTTTTTCAAATAGCGCCGGTATTTCGGGTTGGCCAGAAAACTCAGTGCACCGGGTCCGGCGCGTTGCAGGCCTGCCACCGTTGACACCCTGACATCGGCATCGCCTCTCAGCTCAACATCCAGTTGCTGAGCCAGCTGCGCGAGTGTCAGCGTCATCGTTATGGGGCAATACTATTTGTCGCCGCCCGATTTGAATCCGGCTTTCAGCTTATCCAGCACCATATCGGTGATATCGACGTTTTTGCTCGAATACACCACACCCTGTCCGAGGATGACGTCGTAATTCTTTTCCTTCGCCAGGCTCACGGTGGCTTCGTACATCTGCCGTTGCAAGGTCGTTAATACTTCGTTTTTACGGATATTCAGGTCATCGCGAAACTCGTCCTGTGTGCGCTTCAGTTCACGACGCTGGGAGAGGATTTCACGTTCCAGCTTGCTGTTCTCCTTTTCACTCATGACTGCACCATCGCGGGAAAGGCGGTCTTCGAGTTTGCGAATGCTTTTCTGCAAGGCCACCAACTCCTTTTCACGGGGAGCGAATTCTGTTTCGATCTTGCTTTGGGCGTCTTTCGCCTGTGGCGCTTCTTCCATCAGCTGAACCGTGTTGACGACTCCAACCTTGGTATCCGCCTGCACTGGAACTGCTGCGACGCCAAGTGCAGCCAGGCCGAAAAATAGACTGTTAATTGTTTTCAAGATTCTTCTCCTCAATAGAATGACATAGGAAACCCGGATTATCTCCCAGTGTACACTAGAACCCGGCCCCCAGACTGAACTGAAACTCCTGAACATCATCATCTGACTTGTCATTGAGCGGTAAGGCAAAACTGACTGCCAGCGGTCCCACCGGCGACAACCAGGTCGCCCCGAGACCTACCGACATCCGTAGTTCGCTGCTCTCGAAGTCTTCAATACCGGGAAACACATTACCGATATCAAAAAAAGTACTCAACCTTACGCTGTTACTGTCCGTCATGAATGGCGGAGGAAACAGAATTTCAGCATTGGCTACCGTTCTGAAGCTGCCACCGAGAGGGTCGTTGTCCGAGTCCCGCGGCCCCAGTGAATTATCTTCAAAACCGCGCACCGAGCGTACACCACCGGCAAAATAGTTTTCGAAAAATGGCAGGTTGTCGAAATCGCCGTAACCATCGCCGTAGCCGATATCCGCTTTGGCATGAAAAACAAACAGTTTGGTCAGGGGAATATATTGTTGTGCGCGCAGATCCACTTTGTAAAATTCAAGCTCGGAACCCGGGATCTTGCCGTTCAGGCCGATTCTACGCATGCCACCCGAGCTGGGAAAGATGCGCCGGTTACGGGTGTCGTGCGACAGACTCGTGGCTAGACCGAGGCTTTTGAAACTGTCGCCGTGGTCGGCGATAAATTGCGTGATCTCGATGGAAGAGAAGTCAGACGTCTTGAGTTTCAGACTGTCGGCCTCGATGGTGAAACGGAATGAATTGTACTCACTGATCGGAAAGCCGTAGGTGACATTGGCGCCATAGGTATCGGTGGAATAATCGGCGACGTTGGCTTCATTGGCGTCCGTGTCACGATAAAAGGCGCCGAACCCGCGGCTGACACCATCGACAGTGTAGTAGGGGTTTGTATAAGACATACTCAAGACCTTGGTAACATCACTGTTATTGACCGACACACTGACCCTGCGCCCGGAACCCAGGAAATTGTCCTGCGTTATGCTGCCATTGAGAATAATGCCCGATGTCTGGGAAAATCCGATACCGAGGGAAATGCTGCCCGACGCCTGTTCCGTCACAGAGTATTCGACGTCGACTTGATCGGTCGAGCCCGCTACTGCCGGTGTCTCGACATTGACGCCTTCGAAGTAGCCAAGTCGCTGAAGACGGGTGCGCGAACGTTCAACTTTCTCGGCCGAAAACCACCCCCCCTCCAGTTGCCGCATTTCCTGGCGCAACACCTCATCGCGCGTCTTTGTATTACCGGCATAATTGATACGGCGTACATAGACACGTTTACCCGGATCGACAAATAATGTCAGATCGACTTCGCGTGTTTCTTCATTGACATCAGGAACTGTATTGACGTTGGCGAAAGCATAGCCGGCGTTACCCAGGCTGTCCGAAATACGTGTTACGGTATCTGTGACCCGTTTACGTGAAAACACATCACCGGCATTAATCCGGAAATCCGGGTACAGCTGCTCCGCCGGAACAGGCAACTCTCCCGAGAGTCTGACTTCGCGAACCCGGTATTGCTCACCTTCGGTAATATTGATGGTGATGTAGATGTCTTTCTTATCCGGGGTAATGGAAACCTG
>JBDNAP010000582.1:0-2736 GCA_039768325.1 Thiogranum sp. | reverse complement strand
GCTCACCAGATCAGCGACAACCAGGCGGCGGACCAACTACAAAAGGCCCGCCAGAAACTCTTCAAAACCATTCATGGACGGGCTCTGAAAACCGGCTGATAAAACACTCTCTCACCCTCTCTTCAGACTCATTTATGGATTGGAAAATACTGCGAGCGGTTTGAATCTCCGATTTCTGGAATCCAATGAAACTCCCGACAGCCACTACAACGAGTTCTGGGCTGCAGTCACCCGAGGCGAGAGGTGGCAGGGTGAGTTACAGAGTCGTAAAAAGAATGGTGAACTGTTCTGGGAGTATTCCCATTTTGCACCTGTCGTCAGTGATTCCGGATCGATTTCTCACTACCTTGCGGTCAAGGAAGACATTACATTTCGAAAACAGCAGGAAGCAAGAATCCTGCGGCAGGCACATTTTGATTCCCTGACCGATCTGCCTAATCGTTTCCTTTCACTTGACCGTCTGTCTCAACTGTTGAATGAGGCACAGCGTAACAACGAATTGGTTGCTGTATTATTCCTGGACCTGGATGACTTTAAAAAGGTCAACGATACGCTCGGCCATGAAACGGGTGACAAGCTTCTGGTCGAGGTCGCTGAACGTCTTCGCAATGCAGTTCGCAGTGGTGATACTGTCGGTCGCCTTGGAGGCGATGAATTTATCGTACTGCTTGGAGGCCTGGAGGACGAGGTCGATGCCCTCGCCGTTACGGAAAATCTGCTCAACGGTTTCAACCATGCCTTTAGAATCGACGGGCGGGAGTTGATGCTCACAACCAGCATTGGTATCGCGCTCTTCCCGGAAGATGGCGATAATGCGTCTGAAATACTGCGTAACGCAGACTCCGCCATGTATCATGCCAAGGAACTCGGGCGCGGCACCTACTCCTATTTCACCGAAACCATGAACCGTGAGGTGTCACGTCGCCTTGCATTGGAGGAACAGATTCATGGCGCACTGGGTCGTGGTGAATTCGAGCTCCTCTATCAGCCCAAGATCGATGTCAGCCATGGCAGAATTATCGGCGCGGAGGCACTGCTACGCTGGCACAACCCGGCGCTGGGCGAAGTATCACCCGTTGAGTTCATCCACATCGCTGAACAAACCGGGCTGATCGTTCCGATTGGAAGATTCGTCTTGATCGAGGCATTGACGCAAACAGCCCAATGGCAGCAGAACCATGATCCTGACTTCCAGATCTCTGTAAACCTTTCACCACGCCAGTTTCGTGATCCCGAACTGGTGAGCTTTATTAAAGAAACCATAGAACAGTCTTCTCTCACTGGTGACTGCCTGGAACTGGAGATTACCGAAGGCGTACTGCTGGCTGGCAGCAGCTTTATCGATGATGCCCTGGGCGAGTTGAGTGAAATCGGTGTGAGTATCGCCATGGATGATTTTGGTACCGGGTACTCCTCTCTGAGCTACCTGCGCAGATATCCCTTTGATGTTCTCAAAATCGACCGCAGCTTTATCAGCGATATCACCGTTGATCAGGCAGACCGGGAACTGATCAATGCCGCTATCGCCATGGCGCACGGCCTGAACCTGAAGGTGGTGGCAGAGGGCGTAGAGACAGAGGCACAGTTCAACCACCTGAAAGAACAGAACTGTGACTATGCACAAGGTTATCTATTCAGTCAGCCAGTATCCCCGGAGGCACTTACAATGATGCTTGAGCCCGCGGCCAGAAAATCATCACGCAGGGCCAAATGAGCGAAGCAAACGCCTCTCGGGCGAGCGTAGTCGTATGCGGTACAGCCCGAACTAAGCTCGGCGAGTGCCAGTGGGGCGGGTGAACGGGGTCGAATCGTCATTCTCGGCTTGGAGGGCTATACCCTGTCATGGAACCACACGCGCAAATAGTGTGGGTGGGTGTCACCCTAATTAAATCGCGCCACTTGGTAAACCCGGCCTGTTATGTTATATGCTTTTGCGCCGATATCAGGAACACGTACAACCGCTTACCGGTAGAGAGGAAAATCCATGCCAGATCAGTCAGTAAATTGCCCCCCACAAGCCGTCCAACCTGAAGCCCGGTGCTGTTCCGGAAGGAAGCGGCTCCGCGGCCGAACCGTTGTCCTGGCGGCAGCAATAACGCTGGCGCTGGCAGGCTGCCAGACCACCGACCCGTACACCGGCGAGCAGAAAACCAGCAATACCGCCAAGGGCGCCGGCATCGGCGCCGTCGGTGGCGCGATTGCCGCCGCTATTATCAGCGGCAAACGCAAAAACGTCCTGCTCGGGGCGGGCCTCGGCGCCCTGGCCGGTGGAGCGGTCGGTAATTATATGGACCGGCAGGAAGCCAAGCTGCGCGCTCAATTGCAGGGCACCGGCGTCAGCGTGACACGCGTGGGTGACTCAATCATTCTCAACATGCCCGGCAATGTCACCTTCGCCACCAACTCGAGCGATATTTCCGCTGACTTCTACGCGGTGCTGGATTCGGTGGCGCTGGTCATCAATGAGTTCGAGAAAACCTACGTGGACGTGGCCGGGCACACCGACAGCACCGGCTCCCAGGAGTACAACCAGCAGTTGTCGGTGGCGCGGGCCAGCAGTGTGGCACGTTACCTCGAGAGCCAGCAGGTATTGCCACAACGCGTCCTGACCACCGGCATGGGCCAGAACTCCCCGATTGCCGACAATGACACACCGGAAGGCCGGGCGTTGAACCGGCGCGTCGAGATCCAGCTGACGCCGTTGACGTAAGTGCCGGCATAACGGTGCCGGCGGTG
>JBDNAP010000581.1:0-2551 GCA_039768325.1 Thiogranum sp. | reverse complement strand
TGGGGCGCTGCAGTGCGCAAGGAAGACGTCAACGAAGGCATTGGCAAGGCTCTGTCCGCCGCCATCATCGACTGGCACAAAACCGGCATGATTGTCGAGTGGGAAAAGAAGTGGGGTATTCCTGCCACAAAGTGGGTCGCCGATATGGTCGAAAAATGCAAAGCAGGCGACAAGGTCTGTGACGACGTTCTCGACGAAGGCGAAATCAAGTAGTTCAGCAGCAAATTGCGGAAGACCTGGAAATGATTCCGGGCCTTCCGCGTCTGTTCTCAGGGTATCAACCCTGATCTGGAGGGGCGTTTGGAGACGGTTGCCGAGTGGTTTCTGTGGTTGAAAGAGGCACACGGGATAAAGCTCACAATTTTTTACGATGAACTGGACCGCACACGCTTTCTCAAAGGCGTATGGACAACCATACATCTGTCTTTTGTGTGCATTCTGGCAAGCATTGTCATCGGCATTGCCGGTGCATGGCTGCAGATGTCACCGCTGGTCTGGGTACGCCGGATCATGAGCGGCTACATTGCATTCTTCCGCAACACACCGCCCCTGGTTCAATTGTACTTTTTCTATTTCGCGGTGGATTCCGCGTTGTCAGGACTGTTCGGCATTCGCGGCGGCATAATGAGCAGTTACGGATGGGCAGTTATGGCGCTGTCGTTTTTCGCAGGCGCCTTCAACACCGAAATCTTCCGCGCCGGTATCGAGGCGGTTCCGAAGTCTACCACCGAGGCTGCCCAGGCACTGGGCTATTCACGGTTCCAGATATTTCGTTACATTACCTTTCCGCTGGCCTATCGCGTCTGCCTGCCGGCGTTGAACAACAACCTTATCAATCTGGTCAAGACAACTACGGTGGCTTATGCGATCGCCGTCCCTGAGACACTCTACATATCCAACCAGATATGGTCTGATGAGTATAATGTTCCTGAAATGATGAACGTTGTATGGGTGGTTTACATCGTGCTTGTCGGCGTCCTTGTTTGGCTGATGCATCGCTGGGAAAAAGCCATACGTGTGCCGGGGTTTGGTCAATGAAACCCGTTCTCGACAGCAATAACACTGACCTGCCAGTGATGATGCCGTTCAGACCCGGTGCCGCCACGTGGGATGCCCGCGACTGGGCAGGCCTGGCCACCAGCAGACGCTTTGGTCTCGCGCTGGCGCTGGTGCTGATCTCGTGGATACTGATTGACAGCGCTGCCGCCCAAATGGTCAGCACTCAAGGCCAGACTGTATGGCAAACCCTGGTCAAGTGGACACCCTTGATGATGTTTGGCCCGGAAGGCGAATTTGGTGGTTTCGTTCTGAATATCGTTGTCAGTTTCATTGCCATGGCACTCGGCACCTTCATGGGGCTGTGGCTCGGTCTTGGCCAGGTCTCGCCCAACCGTTTCATCTCTCGCGGTTCGTGGGCCATAACGCAATTGTTCCGCAATTCTCCCTGGCTGGTCCTGCTGTTCTATTTCATGCTCCTGCTGCCGTTCTTCATTCGCATTGGAGATACCCGTATCGAAGTGTCCGGATGGGCAAAGGCAACCTTCGCGCTGTCGCTGCCCATAATGGCCAACGTGTCCGAGATTGTGCGCGGCTCGATTGCATCCATTCCAACCGGCCAGTGGGATTCTGCGGAAAGCCTTGCCTTCTCGCGGACCCAGACCATGTGGCGCATCATATTGCCCCAGTGCATCAAGCGCATGATCCCGCCATGGATGAACTGGTACTGCATTTTAACCATGTCCACGCCGCTGATCTCCATTCTCGGCGTGAATGATGGAATGAGATTGACCCAGGATGCGCTGGCCGCAGAAGGCCGCAGTGAATACCTGATCCCCATGTATCTGTGGCTGATGTCGTGGTTCTTCATCTACAGCTACCCGATAGCCATGTTGACCCGCAAACTTGAAAACCGCTTTGCGGTCAATCAATAGGAGTTCGACCCATGACCGATACCTGGACTCCTGACCAGCCAATCGTGTCCATAAAGGACGTCCATAAATCGTTTGGCGACCTTGAGGTGCTCAAGGGCGTTTCGTTTGACGTCATGAAGGGTGAAGTTATCTGTATTATCGGACCTTCAGGCTCTGGAAAATCCACCCTGATCCGCTGCATCAATGCACTCAATGACATTCAGTCCGGCTCCATTACGGTCGAAGGTCTGGAAGTAAACACACCCAACCTCGACAAACTGGCGCTGCGCAAGAAAGTCGGCATGGTGTTTCAGCAGTACAACCTGTTCCCGCACAAGACCGCGATAGAAAACGTCATGATGGCCCCGCTGCTGGTGTTGAAACAATCACCGGAGGAGGTTGAGGCCCGCGCCCGCAGCCTGATCAGGAAGGTCCGGCTGGAAGGCAAGGAAAATGCCTATCCCGGAGAACTTTCGGGCGGCCAGCAGCAACGCGTGGCGATTGCAAGATCACTCGCCATGAACCCCGACGTCATGCTGTTTGACGAGGTCACGGCAGCTCTTGATCCTGAAACCGTGAAGGAAGTTCTGGTCACCATCAAGGACCTCGCTGCCGAAGGCATGACCTGCATGCTGGTAACC
>JBDNAP010000104.1:0-4976 GCA_039768325.1 Thiogranum sp. | reverse complement strand
TGCGACTTTTTCACCGCAAAGATCGTGAAGGATTTGGTGTCCTTTGTGGTCAAGGCCCTGACAAATCAAGGCTGCGGCCGGAATGAAGACAGGTTCACGCCGCCTTATCCACGTTGCGCTGCAGCCAGAATTCGAGCGCTGCCAGATGCCATAACTTGCTGCCCTGCAGACGGGTGAGCTGACGTTCAGGGTCGTCCAGGATTGACTGCACATAGTCCTCGCTGTACAGCCCGCGTTGCCGGCAGGCCGCGCTGTTAAGCAGATCACGCATGAATGCCAGAAACTGACCACGCACAAACTTCAGAGCGGGAACCGGGAAATAAGCCTTCGGCCGATCGATAATCGCGTCGGGCACCAGGCCACGGGCGATCTGTTTCAGTGGATACTTGCCGTTGTCGCGAATTTTAAGTTGCGGCGGCATCCTCATCACGAGCTCCACCAGCTGGTGATCTAGAAACGGTACGCGCGCCTCCAGTCCCCACGCCATGGTCATGTTATCCACGCGTTTCACCGGGTCATCAACAATCAGTGTGGTCACATCGAAGTGCAGTACACGATTCAGATAGGCGTCAGTATTGACCGCCTTGAGCCGTTCTTCAACCAGCGCTGACGTGTAGTCCGGCCCCGCACATCCGTGACCGGTCATACGCAGATACTCGTCATGATCCCGATCAAAATAGTAGCGACGGAAACGCTCGAGATCGGAACCCTCTGCCTGGTGCATCTGTGGATACCAGAAATAACCGGCGAACACCTCGTCGGCACCTTGTCCGCTTTGCACCACCTTGACGTGCTGCGAAACACGTTCAGCGAGCAAATAGAAGGCCACCGCATCCTGCCCCACCATAGGCTCGGCCATATGATCGATCGCTTCCGGCAGCCGGTCCAGCACCTCATGGTTTGGCACATGAATCTTGTGGTGCCGGGTAGCGTAACGTTCGACAAGCTGATCGGAAAATTCGAACTCATGGCCGCGTTCCTGCGGATGATCCTCAAAACCAACGGAAAAGGTCAGCAGGTCGCTGCCGCCGTGTTCAGCCAGTAATGCCACCAGCAGGCTGCTGTCCAAACCGCCTGACAACAACACCCCGACGGGCACATCGGCAATGACACGCCGCCGCCGCACCGCTTCAAGCAGGGCAGCCCGGGTGGCCTCAATCCACTCACCCTCACTCAGTGGAGATTCCAGTGCGGATGCATCCAGCTGCCAGTAGGGAAAGACACGGTCATGACCTGCGGCGTCGACGACCATGACGTGTGCCGGCGCCAGTTTACGGATACCTCTCAGCAGGGTTCGCGGAGCCGGCACGACAGCATGCAGCGTGAAGTGATGATGCAGTGCAACCGTGTCAATGCCGGTATCCACGTCTCCGGCTGCCAGCAGCGCCTGGGAGTTGGAAGCAAAACGAAACCCGTAGGGTCCGTGGCTGTAATAGCATGGTTTGATACCGAAACGGTCGCGCACCAGAACCAGTTGCCGGCGCTTCTGATCCCAGACCGCGATGGCAAACATGCCCTGCAGACGCGTGGCAAAAGACTCGCCCCAGGCCGCATAGGCTTTCAGTACGACTTCCGTATCACCGTCGCTGACAAAGCTGAATCCTTCGCCGATCAGCTCGGTCCGCAATTCCTTGTAGTTGTAGATAGCACCGTTAAAAACCAGAGCAAGCCCCAGCGCCTCATCAATCCACGGCTGATTCGATGCTGATGACAGATCGATAACAGACAGGCGCCGATGTCCGAGTGCCACGGCGCCCTGAACGTAACGACCTTCGTGATCGGGACCCCGTCGTTGCAGCTTCGAGAGCATCCGCTCGACCGCCGCCGGATCAGGCGCCTGACCGTCTACCCGCAATTCTCCACAGATTCCACACATCATTCAGCCTTTGCTCATAGCGTCATTGACAGCAGCACGCGCCTGGAACATTACCGCGGTGTACGCAAGTCAGCCGACACGAGCTTGCGGGACTGTCGGCCGCCCCCCCCCCCGCGGGGATACATGGCGCAGCCGCCAAGCGTACAGGGATGTATTCACAAGGCGAATTGCCCCGTGATAGAGGGTGCTCCGGGGCACAGCGTGTCCTGTAAGCTTATGTCGTCTAACCTCCGTGCTCATTAGTAAACACGGTAACAGAGCTGTATGCGCCGCCCAGATCTTGTTCGAGCCCCAAACAGAGGAACTGTTCAAGTCTACGGCAATAGGAGGTCGGGTGACAGGCCTGCAGCTATGGCGCTGCCATAAAGCCGCCGCCACCGGGTGTAGCAATCTCCAGCCGGTCGCCGCATTCGACTGTAAAGGCAGCTTTGGCAGGCAGGATTTTGCCATTGAGGCGATTTTCTCCAGGCAAACCGTTCAGGCCGCCCAGCAGACCCCACGGGCTGTGGTGACGCCGCTCTGTCAGCAACGTTACCTGTGCCGGAGCCAGAAACTCGTACTCGCGTACCAGACCATCCCCGCCCTTTCTCCGGCCATTGCCACCAGAACCCGTGCGCAGAGCATAACGACGGATACGCAAGGGGTAGGCAGCCTCCACCACTTCGATCGGCGTATTCAGCGTATTGGTCATGTGTGTCTGCACCGCGTGCAAACCGCCACCCCGCTTACCGGCGCCCATACCACCGGCAATGGTTTCATAGTAGTCCCAGCCACCCTGCTTGTTCCGGACACCCATGGCCAGATTATTCATCGTGCCCTGACTGGCAGCCGCAACCCGATCCGGTATGGCACGGGCCAGAGCCCCCAGTACCAGGTCAACAATGCGGCTACTGGTTTCCACGTTACCCGCCGCCACAGCCGACGGTGGCCTGGCGTTGACCAGGCACCCCTGCGGTGCAATGAGTTGAATCAATCGGAAACTTCCTGCACAGGCCGGCGTACGCTCGTCCATCAGACAACGGAATACATAGAACACCGCCGCCGCTGTAACGGCAAGCGGACAGTTGATATTGCCCTGCACCTGTTGATCAGTGCCGGAAAAGTCTACGCTGACCTGGCCGTTATTGAGCGTCACACAAACATGCAGACGGATGTCCGTGTTGCCCTGCCCGTCATCATCCATGAGATCTTCAAACTCAACACAACCGTCCGGCAATGCCTGCAGAGCTGATCTCGCCATGCGCTCGGCGTAATCATTGAGAATTTTCAGACCATTCAACCAGGTACCGATACCCATGCCCGCAAGCATTTCCTGGAGGCGCTTTACACCGCTGCGATTGGCGCTTATCTGCGCATAAAAGTCACCTTGCGTGATGGTCCTGTTATGCGTGGCCTCACTGATCCAGTCAAGTACACTTTGCCGGATTTCACCGTTTTCAACCATGACGGTCGGCGAGATGATCAGGCCTTCCTGCTCAAGGCGGTTACCGATCGGCATGGAACCCGGGCTCTCGGCACCGATGTCGGCGTGGTGAGCACGATTGGCGACAAAAGCGGCGCACTGCTGATCCACGAATACCGGCGCGATAACTGTCACGTCCGGCAAATGCGTCCCTCCCTGGAACGGATCATTCACCACCACCATATCACCCGGTAACCAGTCGCGGTGTTGAACCAGATCGGACATAGCATAAGCCATGCTGCCTAGATGCACAGGGATATGCGCGGCCTGTGCACAAAGCTGCCCCTGCGGGTCAAACACGGCGCAGGAGTAGTCGAGGCGGTCGCGTATATTCGGCGAGAATGCAGCACGCCGCAGGACCGCGCCCATTTCGTCACAGACCGCCGAAATCCGGCTGGAGAAAAGACTGAGCTGAATGGCATCCATACTGTTTATTATGTACCACAGCCTGGTTTTCGTGGCCGGTTCATATTGCATTCCCCAGCAGCGAACCGTAAAATCCGCAATCCTGAGTAAATTAGTCAGGCTTTGTTGCCTGAAAGAATCCAAATCTGTCTATTTAAGGAGCGGTAAATAATGAACCCGTTAACTTCGATCCCGGGCACCATCATCTCCGGATTTATACTTTCTGTCGTCATCGTATTCGTACTGGGCACCACCGGCGTCAACGCTTTTGCGTTCGAAGTCTGGTTCCACGTGCTGGCAGGTGTCGTCTGGATCGGCCTGCTCTATTATTTCAATTTTGTGCAGGTCCCGGCGGTCGGCAATGCACTGGCAGAAGCCGACACTGGCGGCCCGGGACCAGCGGCGATCAACAAGTACGTTGCACCGCGCGCACTGCTATGGTTCCGCTGGGGCGCGGTCGTGACCTGGTTGACCGGTGTCGGCGCTTTGCAAAACCTCGCTGAAGGCGGCGCTGTCAAGGCTTTCATGCTCAGCGACGGCATGCAGGTAATCGGTATCGGCGCCTGGCTGGGCACCATTATGCTGTTTAACGTCTGGGTATTGATCTGGCCCAATCAGAAGAAAATTCTGGGGATGGTGGAAGCCACTCCCGAGCAGATCGCCGGCGCCAAGAAAGTAGCATTGATGGCCTCACGCACCAATACGCTGTTATCGATCCCCATGCTGATGTGCATGACCGGTCATATGCACGGCCTGCCGTTTTAAGCCATCACTGCAAGACCTACAAACCCCGGCCAATGGCCGGGTTTTTTTGTAGAAAAAACCGCCTATGCACTTTTAGCCTGCCCTGCGGGTTCTACCCGATTGCACCATCCTGAGCCGCGAGATCGGCAAAGCCTGCGCTACTTGGCGCGATCCGGCATGTAAAGTGAAGCGCCTTTTATTTGGAAAAAGCTGAATTAGACTATAAACTGCGCAGTTTTCAGCTTGGCGGCTTCCTCTGAAGGCGCCTTTTGTTTTTGGGAAACCTGATGGCCGCACACCTGATGAACACCTACAAGCCACTCCCGGTCAGCTTTGAGCGTGGCGAGGGCGCCTACCTGTTTGACGGGGATGGCAACCGTTACCTCGATGCGCTGTGCGGCATCGCCGTCTGTGGACTCGGCCACGCCCACCCTGCTGTCAGCGAGGCCATCTGCAATCAGGCGCGGCGCCTGCTGCATACATCCAACC
>JBDNAP010000103.1:0-7761 GCA_039768325.1 Thiogranum sp. | reverse complement strand
TCCCCATAAATCGATCGAATCGATTGCACGCTTTCCAGGATTACTGCAACCACGCTTAACGAGATCGCGAGGAGCAGAATGACATCAAACAGCTTTCCGGAGGGCGTGTCTGCCTCGAAAATGATCTCGTGCATTCGGTGGCGCCAATCGTGCCACGACTCTTCCGGGTGCTTCTTTATTCGATGCTTTTTTTTCGACCCGGATGCAGCGGTTTGACGATACTTAGCCTGCTTCATGGTTGGTGCCTGGATGGCGTTTTCTCAATCTCCTCGCATAGTATGGACCTAATTTGTAGAAACTAAAAATCGGATCGTTTAACCTTGATTTTCTGGCATATCCTCTGCCTCTTCAGTCGTGCCATCTTTTACAGGTGCGGCGGCTTCAGCAAGCGCTCTTTGCAGCTTTGCAATATTATCCGGAACCTCTACTTTCATATTTAACAGTGAGCGAGCATCGGGATAATCCGGGCCGTAAATATCACGATTGGCGGTTTTTGCCGATGTAATAGCCGCACCTTCCAGAATAGCACCGATGTAGAGACCCTTGCTGCGGGTATAGGTGACGATCGGTGTCTGCAACAACACATCGATATTGGCTGTTGTGTCGCGTCCCACCGGACCCGCTGCAAGACCTGCACCGGCACCCACCAGCGGTTTACCGCCGAATAATTTATCGAGGCCTTTGTCATTCATGATGAGCATGATGACATCAGCGCTCTGGGCGCCGATCTGAATACCCCAGTTCAGACTGGTTAGACGCAAAAATACCGGCGTACCCCAATCACCTGTTTCGGCATCGCGGCAGCTCACCATACCACGGCCGTACTTGCCACCCACACCAAAGCCTGCCTGAACGACTTCCGGAAACAGCACCACACACTTGGCATTGTCCACCAGTGCTTGAGGAATGCGCTTGTCAGGTGATTTTGTCATCTGTTCTTCAAGCATAGCCACAGCCTTGTCAACCCATAACCCGGGCTCAAAAGCATCGGCGCTCACTAGTTCCTCATCATAAGGCTCAACGGCTTCAACTGGAGGCTGTTTCGATACGTCCTCACCCGGATTCGCATAAACAAACTGGGGGAACAGGGACAACGCGCCCGTCACAGCTGCAATATACATGAATCGAAATTTCTTCATTTTCCGGTACTCCTCTATATGTCAATAGATTGCAGCCCTTACGCACCTGATCTGACGGATTGACAACAACTAAACCTTCGATATCAAATCAGACGTTGATCTTCCTCTGCCCCCCCTGTTACGCCAACCGAATTCGGGCCGGTCTTTTCATTAACCGGGCTTTCCCTGATCCAGTATGGGGTTGTATTGTTATAGACTGGCTGTGACCCGATAAAGTCACAACACCGGCAGTCGCGAATACGGGAACCCCTGCTTCGGAGGCAACATACTGTTACCGGCGCTTGCAGGTTGTTAACCTGACAGCTGTATTCAGCGTATTATTGCCCGCTTACGAATCTCTACCCAGGAATAATGCGGTGGCTTATCCTTATTCAAATCGTGCTCCATACAGGGATCTTTGCTCAAGTTTTTCAACTGTAATCATGTTTCGCACGCTACGTACTTCATTAAGGGACATCGCCCTACTTGCGCTGCTGATTGCATGCACGCCTTCTCATGTGCATGCACAAGCCATGGTGGGTCAGGAACAGGACGCGGCACCAGACGCAAAGTTGCAGAATGGTGTTGAGAACCTGGCGAAGATCCAGCAATCCATTGAGTTAAAACGAAGCGCGGTTCGCGATCTGAAAAAGCAATTGAAACAACTGGGGGATAGCGCCGATAGGCAGGAACTCGAGCAAAAAATTGAACGGATTAAAAACGAGATTGCGGGTCTTCAATTATCCTTTGAACAGATCGCACTCGGCGGCATCAATCTGTCGATTCTTACCGACCAGCCTGAAGAACGAGCAAACTGGCGTGACGAGGTCGAGAAGATCATCAGGCCCCTCCTCTCCATGCTCAAGGAACTTACCGCGAAGCCGCGCCAGATAGACAGCCTGCGCAGAGATATCGAGCTACGGCAAGATCAACTGAAGGTAATTGAGCAGGCACTTGACTCAATCCGCCTATTCGGTAAACAGCCATTAGCGCCAGTTGCGGGTGAAACTATAAAACAGTTGCTAACTGAGTGGGAGCAACGCCGGGAAGACTCACAACGAGCACTGGAGATAGCAACTTTCAAGCTCACCGGCCTGAGAGATGAGAGCGTACCGTGGCAAACATCCGTGGGGGAAGCGATCACAGAGTTTTTTCGCGGGCGCGGTTTGACCCTCCTCATAGCCATACTTATCAGTATCGCTATCTGGGTGACCGCTAAGAAACTACTCGCAATATACTGGCGATTGCTCTATCGAACCCCGCACGATATCGGTGTGACACGAGCGCCCCTGGTCCTTTACAGCTACCGTCTTGCGACGGCAATTACGATCGTGCTGGCTATACTCATGGTACTTTATATTCGTGGTGACGTACTGCTGCTCACCCTCGCCGTGATCGCACTTGCCGGTGCTGCACTCAGTTTGCGACAGACTCTCCCGCGTTACGCCGCTGAGTTACGGCTTTTGTTCGGCGTCGGCCCCGTGCGAGAGGAAGAGCGACTGGTACTGGACGGTATACCGTTCACAGTAGAGTTAGTTGGTGTGTATTCAGTCCTGCGTAATCCTGCCTTGGAGGGAGTCGTGCGGCTACCTCTACGGGCCATGAATGAACTTACATCACGGCCCGGCAGTCAAGAGCCCTGGTTTCCCTGTCAGCCGGGGGATTACCTCCTCCTTGCCTCTGGAAGCTTTGGCAGGGTGTTACGCCAGACGATCGAAATGGTAGAGATCGCGGTGCGAGACTCCAGGGTCCAGATTCCTACCAAAGATTTTCTCACCCAGAATGTGCACAACCTGTCACGCAACGGATTCGGTATTGCCAGTACTTTCGGTATTGATTACCAACATCAGGCCATATGCCTTGACTCGGTCCCAGGACTCTTGCAGAAAGCAATAATCGCTCGATTTGAACAGGCGGGTCTGAGAGAGGATATCAAGGACATTCTGGTCGAATTCAAAGCCGCCGGTGCGAGCTCGCTCGACTACCAGATTTACCTTATTCTTGATGGTCGTGCTGCCAAGACATTTTACAAGGCTCAACGCCTGGTACAACAAGCGTGTGTGGAAGCTTGCAACCGGGAGGGTTGGGTTATCCCCTTTACCCAGATAACACTCCACTCAAGCAATGTGGTTGATGAACCCGAACGGGTTAAGGGCAACCCGATGAGCGACGCTGGCGGGATGATGGGGGAATCATCTCCAAATCCCCGATAGCTTGGGGGCGACTTAACGCGCCAGTTTCAGGCAGCGGCTTATAATGTGCCAGTTAGTTTGCCAATGTGAACGTCCCATATTGCGCCGGCGAGCGAGCCCGTCCCATTATAATGAACACACAACCGGACCTCCGATGAACACATGTGGGCACGTCGAGCACTGAATGGTGATACTGACTACCAGCGCTACTGCCGGATGTTCCCTGACCGGGTACTGCCCGATGCCCACGAGCAGACCATGACCCCGGTGTTCCCGGATGAGCATCCGGGCTCGTTTACCTATCGCAACCGGCTGAAAAATGACGGTCGGATGGATCTTGAAAGAAGAGCCACAACAGTCTGACCCCGGAGGTGCCGTCCACTCGCATCGCAACAGCAAAGCGGCCTAATCATGTCTGGCATGGCGTATTCTTAATTCATCAATCCAGTCGCCGGTGCTTTTTACTGTCATCTGCGCGTGAAAAGGCGTCCCTGATACTCGCGAGCAGGTCTTCATTGCTGAACGGCTTTTCGAGGAAGTCTACCGCACCGGCCTGAATAGCCTTGATGGACATCTGCACGTCCCCGTGCCCGGTGATGAAGATGATCGGGAAGTTAATGCCACGCTTGCTGAGCACAGCCTGCAACTCCAGGCCGGACATCCCGGTCATACGCTGATCAACCAGCATGATACCCTCCGGCACGCCTTCTGCCGCCTCCGCCAGGAAGGCCTCGGCAGAGTGAAACGTCCTCACGCTGTACCCGGAGGCTTGAAGAGACAACGAAAGCGCGTGGCATACCGCCGCGTCATCATCCACCAGAAAAATGGTCTTATTTTCTGGCATGGTGTCAATCAAACACCGCTATGCTCATGCAGCCCTGCTTCCGCTGCTCATCGGCCGACAGCGTGCCACCGAGAAACTTGATGCCCTCGGCCGCCTCGACCAGGCCGCTTGACAGCAGCAGAGCCGATAGCGTTACGCCTATCGGTAACGACTCCAATAGAGTATTCATGGAAATTATTCTCCCGGTGGTCGAAGGCCCGGCTGGAATTCCGCTGTAGGAACCCTAAATCCACCCACCCGACTGCACGCCCAAAGAACCGACCTTGATGGTCGTAATCACGCACACGACCGTGTGCATAGCGTATATATAGTTCGGCCGGTGGAAAAGTAAATAGCTCAACCGAAATATTTTTCAGACTATCTTGTAAGTCTCGATGTCGATCCTGAATACTCGCTTCAGCCGCTGGGCTCAAGTTATCGCAGCCCGGCGCTCCAGGCCGGGGGGTGCCCATTCGCAGAGATTCAAATGGCTCCTGGCTCAAAAGCTGACATCTAGAGGTAGGCCTTTCCATCATGGTAAGGAAGTTGCGTTCAGCAATAAGACTGTCTGATTTACCGTTTTAGGCAATCGGTCCCTGGTGGCTCCTGATCGGAACTATAGCGATGTCTCTGTCGGCAGTACCGGCGGAGCCGACCAAGGCGCAGATCACTGTTCTCCCGGAGTGCGGAGTACGATTGGACCTATACACGTACTAAAATACCTTGATCGTGTTCATCGACGGACGGCATTCAGTGTTCCGCCTGAACAGGAATCCGCCTGTGACGGGTAATCCCTAAATACGCGATTTATGTTGCTTCCAATTTGAAACCAGCCGACTCAAAATTACACTTAACTGTGTGCGCTATAGCATCTGACGATGAAACTAACATTGATGAATTATTCGCGCGAACCTAATGATAGGTTTGCGTCCAAGCTGTCGCCCGAAAGTCCAAAGCTGCCTAAGCACATCGAAAACTTTTACTGTTTCTTCGTCATTGTCGGCTTACCTGGGTGATTATGAATGGAAACCAGTGCCTGGAGAACCCATTGATCAAAAGCTGAATCCGGAGCTGTTTTTGCCGGCGAGAGATCAGCCATCATCCTGAGGGACGAGATCACCTTGAGAAAAACCTCATTGAGGTCATGCCGTACGTCGTTAGCTAATACCCAAGTGGAATTTACCCGTGCGTTTCGAACTATTGTTCGTGAGTCAGCTTACCAGAGTGAAAAAGTACTGTTCATCTCTGGCGCGTCCAAACATCATCTCTAATTGGTCGTTACCTCTTGAGCAACGTTGAGCATATCCGGTAAAATCAAAATCAGCATGATGATCACACTGACCACAACCGCCACCGCGATGCCGACGAACACATTCGCCAGGATGTTCCTGCCGCTGTGCTGCTCGGTCAACGCGAAGGCGAGATTCGGAAGACTCACCAGCCCAATGAAACGGTCACCACGATAAACCAACAAGCGGCGGCAATAATTGCTTCGCATCTTATTGATCGCCTCCTTGCAGGAGGTATCGTGCGGAACGGAAATAAGACAGTCCGTGGTGGCGACATCTTTTAGCATCAGTGTTTCCGACTGTTTACCCGGCCCGACCACACGCTTGACCAGATCGCGCTCGGTGAACAATCCGACCACCTGCCCATTTCTGGTCAGGACAAGCGAACCGACATTCTGGTCGGCCATCAGCTCGACGGCCTGTTGGACGGTACCGTCCTCCTCCAGCGAGGCGACGGATTCACGTACGAAATGTTCAATTCTGCAGGCCATTCAGGTCTCCTGGTCGAGTAGCGATTTTATGTTGCAGCATAAGCCCACTAATGTAAATCCACGCCTTTCGGTGGCCAATGCGTCAGCATTCCCTAATAACGGCAACTTAGACAGTCTTGTTACTGAACGCAACCTTCCCTATCCTTCACTTCCAGGCGATTCAGAAATTCGCCCCCCATTGGCTTGGCGCCATGGCTGCACCGGCGATCGGCCTGCCCGTGCTGTTCAGGCGCAAGCACTGGATCTAGTGTACCCCTCCGCCTTAAGGCAGAATACACAACTTTAGGAAAGCTGAGAGAACTGGCGTCATTGGATCGGGGGTTCCGGTTCATCGTCGTGGCCGGTCGGGTCGGGATTGATCACCTCCTGGAACACTTCCACGCTGCGCGCGGCGCGTCCCGCGTGCTCGAATTGCGCCAGGTGAAACAGCGCCTCCCCCTGGTGCACCAGCGGCAACTGGCATCGCCCGATGACAATGCCTTCGTGCCGCGCGCGCACTTCGATTTCGGTCTCACCGAATGGATCGGCAATTTTCGCCAGCAACCTGCCCTTTTCAGCCCGTGTACCAAGCGGAACCAGGGTACGCAGTATCCCGCTTTCCGGCGCGCGCACCCAGAACGAAGAACGCGCAATCACCGCCGGTTTGAGACCGCTCGTGAGGCGCTTTCTGGCCGGCAGCATGCCGAGCTCACGCATAACATTCAACACCCCCTTGAGACCCGCGCGTATCGAGACTTCATCAAAGCGCAGCGCCTCACCGGCTTCGTACAACAACATGGTGACGCCCCGCTCCGCCGCCGCCATGCGCAACGAACCGTCGCGCAGCGTCGAATTGATCAGCACCGGGACTCCAAACGCGCGCGCCAGACGCTCGGTTTCCGCATCATCCATGTTCGCGCGGATCTGGGGGATGTTTTCACGGTGTATGGCGCCGGTGTGCAGGTCGATGCCGTAGCCGCAGCGCGCCACCACTTCTGTCATGAAGAGCTTGGCGATACGTGCCGCCAGCGACCCTTTGCCGCTGCCGGGAAAGTTGCGATTGAGGTCGCGCCGGTCCGGCAGATAGCGTGAGCGGTCCAGAAAACCGTGTATATTGACTATGGGGATAGCGATCAATGTACCGCGCAGCCGCTTCAACGCAGCCTGCTGTAACAGGCGACGGATCACCTCTACGCCGTTGAGTTCATCGCCGTGTATCGCCGCGCTGACGAACAGGCACGGCCCCTGCAACTTGCCGTGCACCACCTGCACCGGCATGGCGAGGCTGGTGTGTGTATACAGGCGCGCCACCGGCAAATCGATACCGACGCGCTGTCCGGGTTCCACGTGAATGCCATTGATCTCGAACGGCACGGCTTTCATATCAGCCTTGGCCGCGGGTGCGGGTGCGGTGCGGTTTGGCGTTTTTCTCGATGAACTCGATCATCAGACCCGCGACATCCTTGCCGGTGGCGTTTTCGATGCCTTCCAGGCCTGGCGAGGAATTGACTTCCATGACCAGCGGACCACTGTTGGACCGCAGCAGGTCCACACCCGCCACGTTGAGTCCGAGCTTGCGCGTCGCCATCACCGCAGTGGTACGCTCCAGCGGGGTCAATTTGGCCACCGCTGCAGAACCGCCACGGTGCAGGTTGGAACGGAACTCCCCTTCCTTGGCGGTGCGCTGCATGGCGGCAACCACTTTTTCGCCGATCACAAAGGCGCGGATATCCGACCCGCCGGCCTCCTTGATGAACTGCTGCACCAGAAAATTGGCCTCCAGTTCCCGGAACGCATCGATGACACTTTCCGCCGCCTTGAGGGTTTCCGCCAGCACGACACCCTTGCCCTGGGTGCCTTCCAGCAGTT
>JBDNAP010000580.1:0-9539 GCA_039768325.1 Thiogranum sp. | reverse complement strand
TGCACCGCGCCGGTCACGCAGATAGCGATATCGCCCGGGAACTGGAGCAACGGGTGAGACAGTTTCCGGATCAGTCAGAACTGAAATACGCCCTCATCCGGCTCAGATCACTGAGCAAGGACCCCGGCGTTCAAGACAGCTTTCAGGCGCTCACACTGGCCAATGAATTGGCCCCCAAGCAGCCTATACCACCGAATATCGAGGCCCTCGCCCTGGCCGCAGCCTGTGACGGCCAGTATCAGCAGGCCGCCCGTTTGCAGCAACAGGTAATAGACATGGTTAACTGGATGGTGCCGGCGGAAAAACTACAGGATCTGGAAAACACCCTGGCCGCCTACGAAAAAGACAGCATGCCGCAGCAGCCGATCTGGCCCGACGATGATCCCCTGCTCTCCCCACCGCCACTGAATCCCGTGGAGCCGTTCCGCGACTATCCGGCCGCGGTGCCTTTCTGAACTTTCGGACATCGCCGCTACGGGCTTCCTGCCCTCTCGCCGCATACCGTCCATCCCTGGACATCGCCGCTACGGGCTTCCTGCCCTCTCGCGGAATACCGTCCATCCCTGGACATAAAAAAGCGGGTCGAAAATCGACCCGCTTTCCTGGACCTTGCGCCTGCTGCGGCTTACTTCGCCGTGCGGGTCGCAGGCGCTGCCGGCTGAACGGGTGCCACAGCTGCAGGATAGCCATAGCCATAACCCGGATAGCCATAGCCGTAGCCGTAGCCACCGTAAGGATAGCCACCCCAGCCATAACCCGGATAGCCATAGCCGTAGCCACGGTAAGGATAGCCACCCCAGCCATAACCCGGATAGCCATAGCCGTAGCCACCGTAGTATGGATAGCCGCCACCATACCAGGGGCCGCCGCCCCAGGGGCCATAGCCGTAGTTACTGCCCCACCAGGCATTTGCAGACAGGGCAAACAATGAAAGTGCGCCACCCAAAGCAACACCCGTCAAAGTTTTCATCGTTTTCTTCATGATTACAGTCTCCTCTTGGACTCAATAAGACGTTGAAAATAAAATGCCTATTCACCCAATATTTATTATATCCATCGCCCAATTTGGGCCTGCTTGGCAACATTCAACCCGATCATCTCTAGTTGGGCACAGTGCTACAGAAACGACGCCGTCGAAACCACCATCTTGTGTTTCATCCTGCTTTCCTGGCCACTTAAAGAACTTTATTAAGGGTACATCAATAAATGCCGTTGCAAAATGCGCACCAATATCTAACCTATTGTTTTTCAGCAAGGTTGATGCTGGTGGTCGAGTGAAGCATTGCAACACAAATATAATAAATTACTTCAAATACATCTATTAACTATATATTTTAAATCTTATTTAATTCAGTCTATTTGTATGCAACACCCGTGCAACGAGTTCAACGGTTTGCAACAGTGCGCAGCGCTCAAATGACGCAGGATGATCCGACAGACGCACTATGAAGATGCCTGGGAGACCGTGGAAAAAAGTTAATGGTGACGACTACAACCCGGGAATACGAATTTCCAGGACGCCGTCTTTCACGGCTGTTGTCAACTGGCTCGCATCAGCATCAGGGGGAAGAGGTACGGTTCGGGAAATCGAGCTGCGACGGGACGATCGGGAATAGCGATAAGGCGCTTCCGACTGCCACTCGTTCTGACGGCTTGTATCAGAACTCAAGCGCAGTCGACCACGGTCTGCCAGCACTTCGATATCCTCCGCTTTTATGCCCTCGGTATGGACACGCAGCAGATAACCATCCTCGTACCTGGCCTTCTCCATGTAGATGCGGGGCACTCGAATGCGATACTGGGATCGGGTGCCATACTCAAACGGGTGATGCATCGGATAACCTCCCCCGTATCCGCCGGGAGCGTATTCCGGGTCGAAATAATTACCGGGGCCATTCCATGCAAACACACACGATGCCGTTGCGAGCAGTAATAGCGAGCCTGCGGTTACAAGATAGCCTTTCATGGCTGCCTCCGTGAAAAGGTCGAAGCACCTGCTTAAGTATAGTCGCTCTGTTAATTGATTCGATCGGCAGCCGTCACTGTTATTGAGCGTTTCAACCAGCCAGCAGGCTGCGCTGAAAGACTGGAGCGACAAGATCCAAGAACTACAGTATTCTTCGCAGGGATTCGGAGGACCGCGAGCTTCTGAATCTTAGCGGGCTCGCGCACATCAAAACCGGCAAATAGCAAAGTTGGGTAGCACTTAACTCATGCTCTAATACGCGTAGGCGGTTAACGCAGGACAAGCTCATTGCTATCCATTGGTCGGATCAGCTGTAGGCGAATAGTACTAACCGCTCACGGCTCTGATGACCACCTGCAAGCGGAGTTTGCGTGCAATCCAGACCGCGAAATAGTCCTGAGGATTTTTCATGCGCCGCCACATTCACACACTCGGTCTTGGGCTGTTTATCGGTGCACTAGGTGTATTGATCCACACCCTGCCTGCTGGCTCCGCATGGGAAGAAGATTCCGGACTCAGCATACTTTTCAACTTGCGCGGCCCACAGCAGGCGCCGGACAAGGTCGTGGTGGTCGCCATCAGTGACGATACCGGGCCGAAGCTCGGATTTGACCCAGCGGTACCGACCTGGCCGCGCTCAGCACACGCCCGGCTCATCGAGGGCCTGTCAAATGCGGGGGCCAAGATTATCGTTTTCGATATCGATTTCAGGAAAGAACAGTCCCGCGATCAGGATGAGCGCCTGGCCACGGCCATGCGGAAAGCCGGCAATATCATATTATTCGGCTACCTGGAACGGGATCGGGTCGAGATGGGAGGCAGCCCGCTTTCGGCGGAAGCCTCGGGCACGCTCGAAATCGAACGATTACGCCCTCCCGCGGCTCTGTTTGCCGACTCGGCTGTCACCATCGCACCCTTTGTCCTGCCCAAAATACCCGTGAAAGTCAGTCGGGTATGGACATTTCAGGGCGCCAACGAACTGGCCACTTTGCCGGCGGCAACGCTCGAACTCTACGCCACCGATACGTTCCCTGACCTGTTGCGCTTACTCTCAACACTGCCCCAAAGCCGGGATGTACCGGTGGTGGACGAGTTCAACCGAGTCACCACCAACGCCAAAATAGAACTGACGCGCACCTTGCTGAAGAATAATCGCCGCCTCACCGCTGACTTGCTCGAAGCATTGAAACTGGATCACCCATTTGAAATACCTACGGAAAATCGCCACCGTCTGGAAGCACTCCTGGCGATGTACCTCAGCCCCAATTACCCGTATCTGAATTTCTATGGACCACCGCGCTCCATCACAACCGTTAGTTACGAAGACGTTCTGTTGGCAAACGCCGAGCTGTTGGCGAACTTCAAGGATAAAATCGTGTTCGTGGGATACGCGGAACAGTACCAGCCGACACAAAAAGACGGCTTCTATACCGTGTTCTCGCAACCCAGCGGACTGGATTTGAGCGGGGTGGAAATAGGCGCTACGGCGTTTGCCAACCTGTTGGAGAGAGAATTACTGACACCAGCACCCCCGCTCCGACTGGCGGCGGTGTTCTTGCTCTACGGCATGCTGATTACATTCGCCTTCCGATCGCCGCCAGCCTATTGGAACATCGGACTGGGCTTGCTGGTCAGCCTGCTTTATTTCCTCCTCGTCTACCAGTTGTTTGCCCGCTCGCATATCTGGTTTCCCTGGACTATACCTCTGTTCGTGCAAACACCTTTGGCATTGTTTGCCACACTCACCCTACAGTTCCGTGAAGCACGCCGCAGCCGCCAGCGGATTCGAGATGCCTTTGGTTATTACCTGCCCGAGAAAGTCATTGACCGTCTGGCCCATGATACGGGGCAAGCCCTCGCCCAGGGTGAGCATGCTTTCGGCGTGTGTCTGGCCACCGATGCTGAACAATACACCCGCATGGCTGAAGGCATGAACCCGGGCGAGTTACAAAAATTCATGAACCGCTACTATGAGATACTGTTCGCGCCTGTACGGGCCAGGGGCGGCATGATCTCTGACGTTGTGGGTGACGCCATGCTCGCCATCTGGTCTGCACCCGGTGCCGAGTCCCGGTTACGTAGCAATGCCTGCGAAGCGGCCCTGGAAATCAAACAGGCTCTGGACAAGTCCGAGCAAACACCGAAACTGCCAACCCGCATCGGACTCCATGCCGGACAACTGGTACTCAGCCATATCGGTGCCCTCGACCACTACGAATACCGTGCGGTTGGCGACATCGTCAACACCGCCTCGCGAATCGAAAACATGAACAAGAAACTGGGCACCAGCATCCTCGCATCCCGGGAAACCATAGATGGCCTGGAGGGACTCATCACACGCGAACTGGGCTTGTTCCAGCTCAAGGGCAAACAACAAGCGGTGACACTGTACGAAATCATCTGCAGAACCGACGCCCTCACTAAGGAGGTCGAAGAATTGCACTCGGCATTCGCCGAGGCGCTCGATGCCTACCGGCAACAATCATGGCGGGAGGCTCTTGGGTTATTTAAGGGTATCCTGCAAGCCCATCCCGACGACGGCCCCAGTCGTTACTATCTGGATCTGTATCGCGACCGCCGCAGTAACGGTCAGTCCATACTCGAATCCACCCCAAATAAACGATCAGAACTTTAGCCTGAATTTCTCACCATAAATAGAGATGTTGACGCCATGCCGGATTCTGCAGTCGACGTGTGAAATAATTCACTGTGGATTGTTGGATTAGCGAGAATAATTCAACTCTGGAATCGAAACAGACTAGGTGCGACCACCTTGGCGACAAAGTCGGCGTGCCGTCACTGAGCCGCAACCTCCTGGATGAACAATCGGGTGTTGGAGTCACTCAGGCGCCGGCATAGGGTATTCATAACCCGTGTTGTTTTCTTCGCCATGACGAAAATCGATTTCGTCGATGTAGACTAACCCTTGGTTGTTTGGCCATGGCCCCTGTTTCCTGTAAGACGTGGCGTAACGTGAATAATCGTCTAAACTGTAGTGGTAATTTGTTTACAGAATGACATATTCCGATAAATGCAGACCGTAACCGAAGAGGATGCAATCGATTGCCGGGTAGGTTCAGGGAGTCGGGCGCAATAACAAGGAAAAGTGCCGATTATTAGATTGGGAAGCCACAAGAAACGGGGACTTCCGCGTTATTCAATCCGCGTTGTTCTAGGCGCGGCTATTGCCATATTGGGGGTCTCATCTGGCCATGCGGCTCAGTCCTGTGAATCATGGGCGGGCAAGGCCCTGTCGATACAAGGCACAGTCGAGGTCAGGCAGGTGGGGAAACCGGAGTGGATTCCGGTAACCCTTCAGGGGACTTTCTGCCCGGGCGACAGTGTGCGGGTAGACAGGCGCAGCCGTGCAGCGATCCTGCTTCCTAATGAGACGCTGTTACGGCTGGATGAAGGCAGCATTTTATCGTTTCCCCAGCTTGAGAAAGAAAAAACATCCTGGCTCGATCTGTTAAAAGGCGCGGTCCACTTTATCAGCCGCACCCCGCGTTCTTTTAACATCCGTACACCCTTTGTCAACGCGGGCATCGAGGGTACTGAGTTTGCGGTTCGGGTCGAACCCGCGCAATCCTTGATCTGGGTGTTCGAAGGGCAGGTGCTTGCCAGCAACCTCCAAGGCGAACTGACACTGGCCCGAGGGGAGGCGGCCGCTGCCGAGAAAGGTAAAGCCCCCACCCGCCGCTTGGTCGTCAGACCGCGCGAGGCCGTGCAGTGGTCGCTTTACTATCCACCATTGATCGACTACCGGGAACAGATCTTCAGCGCTGGCCCGGATGCTTCCGCCATAAGCCAGGCCTTTATCCTTCACCAAAACGGAGATCTGCCCGCGGCATTTACCCAGCTGGATACTGTTCCTGCAACTTCCAGGACGGCGCAGTTCCATGATGTGCGCGCCGCTCTGCTGCTAACCGTCGGCCGCGTCGACGAAGCGGTGGCCGACATCCAGCAGTCACTGGCACTTGATTCCAACAACGGCATTGCCTATGCGTTGAAATCGGTCATCGCGGTAACGCAAGGGGAAAACAATCAAGCGCTGGAACTGGCGGAAAAAGCCGCCGCGCTGAGTCCCGCGTCCTCAGTACCCCAGGTCGCGCTGTCCTATGCTTACCAGGCGCTGTTCGATATCGAAAAGGCACAGCAGAGTGCAAAGCAGGCAGTCAATCTGGCCCCGCAAGACGCCCTGGCGTGGGCGCGGCTGGCCGAACTCGAGCTGTCGCTGGGTGAGCTAGACCGTGCCCTGGACGCAGCAAGACAGGCCGTGGCACTCAATCCCAGGCTTTCACTCACTCAGTCGGTGCTCGGTTTTGCATACTTGACGCAGATCGCGCTGGATGACGCCCGCGCTGCCTTCGACAAAGCCATTGGACTCGATCCCGCAGCGCCACTCCCCAGGCTGGGGCTGGGACTGGCGGACATCCGTCAGGGCGATCTCGACGCCGGTACCCAGGAAATAGAAACCGCCGCCATCCTCGATCCGGACAATTCGCTGATCAGGAGTTATCTGGGAAAAGCCTATTACGAACAGAAACGTGTCAATCTCGCAGCCACCGAATTCAGCAACGCGAAACAGCTTGACCCCCACGACCCGACCCCTTATTTCTACAGCGCCATATTGAAGCAAACCATCAATCGCCCGGTTGAGGCCTTACACGATATGCAGAAGGCCATCAAACTCAACGACAATCGTGCCGTCTATCGCTCACGCTTTCTGCTGGATGAGGACCTGGCGGCGCGCACAGCGAACGTCGCGCGGATCTATGACGACCTCGGTTTTGAACAGCGAGCTCTTTTAGAAGGTTGGGACGCGGTCAACAGGGATCCGGCCAATGCATCTGCACACCGTTTTCTGGCCGATACCTACAGTGCCTTGCCGCAACATGAGATCGCGCGCGCCAGCGAACTCCTTCAGGCCCAGCTACTCCAGCCCATCAATATTACCCCGGTGCAGCCCCGGCAAGCGGCCAGCAACCTGCTGATTCTCGATGGGGCCGGGCCGGGCAGCGCTGCATTCAGCGAATTCAACCCCTTGTTCGCCCGCAACCGCCTGGCACTGCAGGCGGCGGGGGTAGCCGGCAACAACGACACCCTAGGCGACGAACTCATTTTGTCGGGATTATGGAACCGGCTATCCGCCAGCATCGGGCAGTTTCATTACGAAACAGATGGCTTCCAGGACAACAACGATCTAGACGAGGATATCCTGAATGCTTTCGTGCAGGTCAGGCTATCCCCCAAACACGATTTGCAGTTCGAAGCTTTCCACCATGAAACAGACGCGGGCGATGTACAGTCGATACGCCCGGCGGATTTCTCGCCCAACCTGAAAAGGAAGATCGACAGAACGTCTTATCGTGCCGGTTACCATTATCAGCCCACGCCCCGTTCAGATATTATCGCATCGTTCATTTACAGCGATCTTGATTTCGACAGTAAAAATATGCCTCCCGATCCATTTGGATTTGGTGGACGTGTGGACGAAAGGACTCAAACGGATTCAAATGCATTAAACGGCGAAGTGCAATATCTGTTTAAAACCGGGCCATACAACCTGAGTGCCGGAGTTGGATATTACGAGGCTGATGACACGTTTAAAGACTCGTCTGTTCTTGTTACAGACCTCGGTTCCTTTCCCGCTGCTCCGGTGCAAAATGATTTTGATATAAAAAACTACAACGCATACATCTACTCTAACGTGCGCTATCCGGAAAAATTCCTATGGACACTGGGCATAAGCGCGGACAGTTATGATGATAACCGGCATGCCTCCTTCGACAGCAATCAGTTCAACCCCAAGATCGGTCTCACCTGGCAGCTTGCACCCAGCACCGTCTTACGACTGGCAGGTTTTCGCGTGTTAAAGCCGCCACTAGCGGTCAATCAGTCTATTCAACAGACTCAGATTGCAGGGTTCAACCAGTTCTTCGATGATTTCAATGGAACAGATTCCCGCCGTTTGGGTATCGGAGCCGATCATAATTTTACGTCTGATATCCTTGGTGGTGTAGAGTTAAGCGACAGAGATCTTGACGTACCAACGCAAGTCGTTAGCGCCGACCGTGAGTTACAGTTCTTTACAGAAGACCGCGATGAACGCAGACATCGGGCGTACCTCTATTGGACTGCGACCCGACAGATCGCGCTGCGCGCTGAATATCAATTCGAGCGCGTGTCCAGAGATCAGAATGTAGGCTTTGTCTTTCTGAATGATCCCAAAAGAATTCGAACCCACCGTGTCCCTTTCGGCATTGATTATTTCCACCAAAACGGTTTTTTCTCTGCATTGACAACCAGCTTTGTAAACCAGGACGTCAGGTTTCCCCGCGCTGCAGTCGGTGGAAGCGATCATGCCAGTGACAGTTTCTGGCTGCTAGATGCAGGAATCGGCTATCGGCTTCCAAAGCGACGGGGGATTGCCAGCTTGTCGGTTAAGAACCTGTTCGACGAAAACTTCGACTACCAGGATACCGATGTCGCGGGGACACCAAGACTGCCGCTATTTCAACCCGATAGATCAGTGTTTGTTAATCTTTCGCTTTCGTTATAAAGGGTTCCAAATCGATAACGAGGAATATCCGCCAGCCAATATTAATGCGTTGGCTACCTGAACAGCACAACGAAAAATTCAACGACAAGGAGAACACCATGAAAGTATATAAAATTATCGCCTCTTTGCTCTTTAGTGCAATGCTTACTTTTTCTACACAAGGATGCGCGGGTCCTGGTACGACAAAGGATTCATTGACGATATCGATACCTGAATATACTGCGATGGTGGTTCTGTTCGATGCCGAGGGCAAACCCACTATTCTGGATCGGGAGGGTAAACCTCTGCCACCCTGTCAATTCTGCGACGAAGCACTGGAGAAAAAGTTGGGTCGTGGATGCGAGGGAGCTAAAGAGTACAACATCAACATTTGTCCAGGCACACTCTCAACTCAAATAAAAAGCGTTACGCCCATCAGCCTGCTGCGACACAAAGGATCCGGTTGTTACACCACTTCTACCGGCGGGTACAATAGCGGTGTATGTTATGTTTTATGTCGCACCTTCCCCACATATCCAGGATGCAATTAATAATCTGCGTACCGCTTCGCTACCGCGCCTTGATCAATCGTCATGTCGTACGCTCCTGAACAGGCGCTCTTCATCCATACAGCAACGGCTGTGGCACAGACTGCTTGACTCAGTCTGCGCCACAGTCGCAAGAAACGAATCCGTGAATTTCGTATCGTGTTCATAGCACCAGGCGGAATCGATTCCCGGGCATCCCGTATAGCGACGCGACTTGGGGATGCTTATGCTATTGATTTAATGTTTCAAATCAGGTTTATCCGCGTCTGCCGGGATCACTTTCAGAGCATCAGGATCAAAAGAATAAGCCGGGCTTGATGTATATCAGTTTCATGGCACTGCGTTTTTGGCTAAATTGGCTATCATTTATACATATAACTTATATATGAATGGCACTAAGTTAAGGCGGCTTTTCCTCTGTAGGGCCGAATTTATTCGGCCATTAGCTGTTGGCGGCTACCCACATCGTGGCTATATCCGGGAT
>JBDNAP010000579.1:0-3126 GCA_039768325.1 Thiogranum sp. | reverse complement strand
TTGCAAGCTAAGTCACAGGTTTTCATAACGACTCATATCCATCACCCCGGCTTCCAAGGGATCATGCCCCCGCAGGTAGTCGGTTAATGTCTGAAACAATTCCCAAAAGCGTGGATGGGTACGGCGAACACCCCACTTGCTTATTACAGTATTCGCGAATACAGGTTCATCATCCACCTTCAGCAAGGTATCGACGAATTCATCCACTTCATCAACATTCATATTGAAAATAAAATTCGGATAGCTTGCCAGAACACCGGGATACAGGGTGAGCGTATCCTGTTCAGGCTGATAACGCATGTCTTCGGCAAACATAAAGGCCACGTTTGAATGCATACGGTTGCGAATGAGCGTATAGAGTTCAACAGTACCCGCGCTGTCGAATACACGCAAAAAACTGACGTCCGGGAAAAACTTGACTGCCGGGAACTCACTCACCGGCCGCGCGGTGACACGACGAAGCGTTCCAACACTGTGCCCGGTGTGCAGAGAATCCAAGCCCTGTCGCCTGCCCGGCGGCCGGCTCCGGTTAATGGCATCGGGCTCCTCATTGACACCCGCAAGGGAAGACAACAGACGATCCAGAAGCTCCCGCTTGGGATCGTCGGTTTCGTAGCGTATGCCGGATGGTTTCTTATCAGAGACCTGCTGGTAAGACGTCATGAGTTTCAACCGTGCCGAACCTTGATACCACTCGTCCATCAGTGATTGCCTCGCCTTCGCCGGTAACAGGCGAAGAAAGTTCCGTTCGGCGTCATTGCGGATAAGATCGAAATAAAGACGTGTCTGTGCCTGGTGGGCTATACTGCCAAACACATCGAAGTTGACCACCAGATTGTAGTACCCCCTCTCGAAAAGCGGATAATCCATCCACCATACTGTCAGCGGATAATCGCCGATCAGGCCTTTACGCACGGAGGCATTATCGTGATGACGAAACACTGTTAACAAGGCGTTAGTGTTTTCACCCTCCCCGTCCCATATATGAGTAAATCCGGCACCTGTGTTCCCGGGATCTTCATAGGCCGCTTGCCGCACACTGCCGTACATGTCGTATTGATCCTTGACCGAAAACCAGGTTTTCGCCCCGTCCAGCAGACCCTGCTCGACCCCGGCGATGTCCATAAACGGGGTGGCCTGTTTCCTGTACTTTTTCGAAGTCAAATAGAGATCACTGTCCGGCACCTGAAACAATACCCAGAACTGTTCACGAATCACGGCCGTGGCGATCTGGCCGTGGCACACCGGCCCGCGTATGAAGGTGCGCACAAAATACTCAGCGTGGTCAAGCATAAAACGGTATCGCGCCGCGGCGGGAATGGGTGCAAATGTCTGGAACGGATTGGAGCGGTCTTCATCAGCATAGCCCGGCAAACGCTCCACATCCCAGACGTTTTCAAGAAACAAGGTGTTGATTCTGTCCAGCACCGCCTTATTAAGCGCGAAAGTGACATGCGTCTTGTACACAATGGTACTCTGTACCGGTTGCAACCGGTAAAAGAACGCTCGGCCCGGATCGTCATTCGGTCGCCGTGTGGCGATAACTTTGATGGGTTTACCGCTTGGCGTGCTCGATCTTACCAACTGAAAAAATTGCTTATCTTCAAGCCCCTCGAAATACAGATGAGCCATAAAGAGATGTTCGTATAGCCACCGCGCCAGTAATTGCCTGCGCAAGCTGTTGCCATTTAGAAAACGCTCCCAGTTTACGATTTCCTGCTTTATCGGGGCAGCTACATGCACAGCAGGTGTATCGAATCTAGCGCCCTGCTCGACCCACTCGAGCAGGGTCTTTCGTTCCGATTCCGTCAATCCGGTGACGCCCAACGGCATTCCTCCGTGAGGGAACGCATTCCTGTATTCCTTCACTTCATCAGGCGAAGGACAGAAATTATCACGTTTAAGACCAAATCCCGTTACTTCCGGCAAGCGGCTGTTCGGTTCCAATTCGTGTTCTTCGTGCATCAAGAGCAGCTGTTCAAGCACACTGGTCCCGTCACCTGAATTGCCGTTTTTACCCTCGGGTAATACAGAAAAGAAACCCCTGTCGCGCCACTGCCCGGTGGAACTTGCATCGATAAACAAGCGCGTCGGTTGGACAGGTGATACGCGCAAGCCATCGTAAACAGGCTGCTTGCTTGCACCTCGGGCGAATCCGTCTGAATGTGTTAATATCAACTGGCAGGGTGCATCATAACAAGCATGACAAACAACACATTTTGCCTCGATAACGGGCCTGATATGTTTGTTGTAGCTGATATCTTCCGAGAACACATCCGCTGATGCAACGATACCAAGGCAAACTGCCGCCATTAACGATTTCCAACCCATAAGATACCTGCGTTACTCGACTTTATCAGTTTTACCTAAGTTATACAGGTCAGGCAATCACGCCCAAACTATGCATCTACACCAGGCCAAGTAATGTAATCAAAAAAAGCGAAATGGGAGTTTTGGACCATGCTTTTTTCAACACTCGAAGCAGGGACATTATTCGACGGAAGATATCTGGCATTCGTTCCGGGAAACCATTAAATTGGCCACTTGAAACTTGAGAGAAGTATAGCACCGATTTCATTGAGACCAGGTCGCCATGACAGATTCCGGGTCGCCCGGTCCCGATAAACTATCAACGGAGACGCAGCGATGGTCAGTCGGTTAAGGTTTCTTCGAAATCGGATCAGCGAGCGGCTGTGGGTCAAGCCACTTCTGATGTGTCTGCTGTCGATTGCCGCATCATTTATCGCGCGTGTTGCAGACCATATCGACATTAGCCGGCTTGTACCGGACATTACCTCGCAGTCAGTAAACACCCTGCTCTCGGTGATGGCGTCGAGCATGCTGGTAATCGCCACCTTTTCGGTCGCGTCGATGGTTTCCGCTTATGCCTCGGCGAGCAGCACGGCAACACCGCGCTCATTTTATCTGGTCATCGCGGACGATGCCTCCCAGAACGCCCTCTCCGTATTTATCGGCGCCTTTATATTCAGCATCGTCGCGCTGATTGCCGTCGAGAACAGCTATTACGACAAAAGTGGAAGATTTACATTATTTGTCCTGACTTTGGCGATTTTCGCCATCGTCATAACTACCTTTGCACGCTGGGTCGATCGTGTGGCACGGCTG
>JBDNAP010000102.1:0-3884 GCA_039768325.1 Thiogranum sp. | reverse complement strand
GATTGCCGGCGGGGGCATCCTGTTCATTTCGGCGCTGATGCTGGTCTACAACCTGTTCAAGACCCATGGCAACGGGCAGGTGGAAGCCAATCTCGAGGTTGAATATGCCGAACCGGTGCACGCCGTTGTGCGCATGCCGCGGCTGATGAACAGCTTCGGATTCTGGTGCCTGCTGGTGCTGGTCTACATGATAGCGAGTTACGGCTACCCGATTGCCCAGTTTTTCCTGCTGGATACCCACGGCACTGTCCCATGGAGCATATGATCATGATGCGTTTATTTTTTATACTGGCCGGAATGATGTTGTTGCTCCCGACTGCGCAGGCCGAACCGTCATCAGCAGTGGCGTTTGACGTGGCGACCATCAAGCTGCTGCGGACGGCAGACCCGGCGCGGGGCGAGGTGCTTGCGAAGGAGAGCAAGTGTGCCAAATGCCACGGTGACGCCGGTGTCTCGGATGATCCCGAAGACGTTAATATCGCCGGGCTAAGCGCCAGTTATATTTACAAACAGCTCAAGGACTACCAGGACAAGAACCGCGATGACCGGGACATGTACAAGCAGACCCGCAACCTTGAGGACCCGCAGCTGGCGGATCTGGCGGTCTGGTTCGCCTCGCTGCAGCCGGCGCCGGTGGCAGCGGATCGAAACACCGATCCGGCCGTTCTGAAGCTTGTTTTTCACGGCGATCCGCAGCGTCTGCTGAAGGCCTGCGCCTCCTGTCACGGGCAGGATGGCCGGGGCGGGCAGTTCGATCACCCGGCATTGGCCGGCCAGTATCCGGAATACCTGGTCTCCACCCTGACGGAATTCAAGGAGGGCGACCGGACCAATGATATCTATTCGCGGATGCGGATCGTTGCAGAGGCGCTGACGGAGGAGGAGATCGAAGGACTGGCCGCGTACTATGCCGCTGCCTTGCCGGAGGAAGAGGAATAACCGGCACCCGGAAACCACACCAATGTACTGTAATGAATAAAGGAAATTCTGATTAATTCGTCATTGCCAGCACCTCACCCCGCTGCGCGGCCACGAATCGAGGAAGATCTGTAGAAGGGTCGAATTCATTCGACCGGTCGAGATTGGCCGAATAAATTCGGCCCTACAGGCGTAAGCTGTTGCCCGGTGTGCCTCCAAAAAATCTGAGCAAAGCGAACAAGCAATCTCCAGAACCCTGATTCCAAACCGGTCTATGTCTTGTTTAAAGTCATTTGTGGATTTCTGATATGCACGCGTTATTCGTTACACCAGTATGCCGAACCACGCGACTGTAACGCCTATCGCTGAATCCCCGGCGTTCACTGACGTCCGCTGTTTTCATTGTGGCTTGCCGGTGACCGATGCGCCGGCAGCACCTGTTTTCGAGGTATTTGGTGAGGAGCGCCGGTTCTGCTGCCACGGTTGCCATGCCGTCTGCAAGGCGATAGTCGATGCCGGGCTGGAGGACTATTACCGGCATCGCAGCGATCCGGCTGTTTCCGCCAACCACCAGTTCGTGCCGGACTTCCTCAGCCAGGTCGAGCTGTTCGATCGGCCGGAAATTCAGCAGGATTTTGTCATTAGTGTCGGTGCGACCCGCGAAGCGGCACTCCTGCTCGACAACATCCGCTGTCCGGCCTGCCTGTGGTTGAATGAACGCCACTTGCGCAGCTTGCCTGGCGTGATCGATGTGCATATCGATGACACCACGCAGCGGGCGCGTGTGCGCTGGGATCCGCAGGCCATCCGTCTCAGCGAGATCCTGCGGGCGATCACCGATATCGGCTACATTGCCCATCCCTATGACGCAACCCGCAGCGAACAACTCAATACACTGCGACGCCGGCGCAGTACCGAGCGGCTGATATTCGCCGGTGCCGTCGGCATGCTGGTGATGAATTTTTCACTGGCAGGCTATGTGATGGGGGATACCGATCCCGCCGGGGGGGTGCCCCTGTGGATCCTGGTGGGCCGCTGGACCAGCCTGCTGATGGCACTGCTGCTGCTCGCCTATCCTGGCCAGGAGTTTTTCGCCGGCGCCTGGAACGATTTCAGGCATCGTCGCCTGGGCATGGATGTTCCCGTGGTCCTGGGGCTGTCTGCGGCGTTCGCCGGCAGTCTGCATGCCACGGTGAGCGGGCAGGGCGAGGTGTATTTTGACTCGATTGCCATGTTCATTTTCTTTCTGCTGCTGGCGCGGCGCTGGGAATTACGCGGCAAGCTCAGTGCCGCCGACCGGCTCGACCGGCTGGCACGCATCACGCCGGCGACGGCATCCCGGCTCGATACGGCCGGCGAAGTGACGGCCGTAGCGGTTGATGAACTGGCAGTTGATGACCTCATCCGTCTGTTGCCCGGGGAAACCCTGCCGGTCGACGGCATCCTGGTCAGCGGTATCAGCAGTTTCGATGAATCCCTGCTGACCGGCGAGGCCCAGCCGGTTCTGCACCAGCCGGGTGATGCCGTCGTTGCCGGCTCGGTGAATGGTGAACAAGCGCTGACCATCAGGGTGACCCATACACTGCAATACTCCGCCGTCAGCGAAATCCGGCAGCTGGTGGACCGGGGTCTGGAGCTGCGACCACGCTATGCCGTGCTGGCAGAGCAGGTGGCGAGCAGGTTCGTCGCCGTCCTGCTGCTGTTGGCGACAGCAACCGCCCTCTACTGGCTACACACCGACCCGGACCACTGGCTGCCCAACACCATCGCCGTGCTGATTGTGACCTGTCCCTGTGCGCTGGCGCTGGCAACCCCGGTGGCGCTGGCGGTCAGCGCGGGTCGCTTTATCGATCTGGGTGTCCTGCCGCTGCGAATGCGGGCGCTGGATGCCCTGGCGTGCAGCGCGCTGTTTGTATTCGACAAGACCGGCACCCTTACCTCGGGGCGGCCGGCGGTCGCCGCGGTGGTGCCGACCGCCGGCCTGGATAAAGACAGCTGTCTGCACCATGCAGCCGCTCTTGCGGCCGATTCGGTACATCCGGTAACGCATGCTCTGCGCGCAGCCGTTCCGCGATCGCATCTTGTCGCCACGCAGGTGGAAAATGTGTCAGGCGCCGGCATTCGGGGCCTGATCGAGGGTCGCGAGTGGCGTTTCGGCAAACCCGACTTTGCGGCACACCCGCTAGACTACAACGCAGACACGCAGGCGCTCATCGCCGATGCCCGGGCTGGCGGCCAGCTGGTTTCCGTGCTGGCCAACTGCGAGGGCGTGCAGGCTGTGATGTCCTTTGAAGACCCGCTGCGGCCGGGTATCGATGCGATGCTTGCCGGCCTGACAGACAGCGGCGTGCAGCATCTCGCGATACTGAGCGGTGACGCGCATGACAGTGTGCTGAGACTGGGCAAACAACTGGGAATTGACGACGCACAGGGTGGACTGTCACCTGCCGACAAACTGGCCTGGACACAGGCGCAACAGGCGCAGGGACGGCAGCTGGCCATGTTTGGTGATGGTATTAATGATGCCCCTGCGCTGGCCGCTGCCGATGTCTCGATCTCCTTTGCCAACGCCACCGACCTCGCCAACAGCCACAGCGATTTTCTTATCCTTGGTAATGATGCCGCGGCGCTGGCGGATGCCCGGCGCCTGGCGCAACGCACGCGGCGCAATATCCTGCAGAATCTTGCCTGGGCGGCGACCTATAATCTGCTTGCGCTACCGTTTGCCGCCGCCGGCTGGATTCCTCCCTGGGGGGCGGCGATCGGTATGTCGTTCAGTTCCCTGTTTGTCGTGATGAACGCCTTGCGCCTGCAAAGAGGGTGACATTTGTCAGGGTGGTGTTCGTTAATTCTTAAAGATCGAAAAATCCTGCGGGATCTACCTACTAAAGCGTGACGCTTCCGGGTTAAATCTTTGACGTACCGCTTATTTGCCTTTACAGTTTGGGAGGTGAGCATTTACACAT
>JBDNAP010000578.1:0-10924 GCA_039768325.1 Thiogranum sp. | reverse complement strand
GTGCTGACTCCTGAATACCCAGCAGGGCACCGGATATATCGAGCAGTTCTTCCACATTGTCAGCAACCGTCTTGAATAACATCGACGTTTCGGACAACTTCTCCCGTACGCCCTGGTTCTTGATCTTGTCAATGCGCGCATTACCGCGCATCATTCCGTCCAGTACAGTGCCATATTCTTCGACGTCTTGCGTAAAACGCTCAATTGCCAACTGTATATCTTCGCCGCTCAGGGCTAGATTAATGTTGTTAACAACGCGCTGGCTAAGCATCAGCTGACGGGTTGCCAGCTTGATCGCGGAACGGCTGGCCTTGGTCTTCATCAGACTATCAACAACTTCCTGGTCGTAGGCCTGTAGTTTTGGCATGAGCGAGTTTATAACCCGGCCGACCTCTGCTACCACAGCCACAGTTCCTTGCCCTTTCAACACATGGTCGACATTTTTTCTGAAACCTTCCCAATTCTTCTCGACAGCGAGCAACTCATCTGCGACCGAATCCCTGCTCGACAACATACCGATCACGACATTACCGTTACGCTCGTTTTCCAGCGTCTCCTCGAAGCGGTCACGATACGTAGCCAGCTGCGCAAATGCCTCCTCGCTTCCCAAAGAGGCCTCAAGCGCGTTCTTTGCTATCCGTTGCGACAACACCTGTTGCTCACCTGTATAACCGATATATTCCTTGTCAAAATCGGCCTCCGCACCCACGTACCAGAAAACGCCGACCATGGCGCCCAGCGACAGCAGCAAGGCTGCAATCAGGTACATTGTCCTTTTCTGTGAACCCACCTTGACGTGGGTCTGTTTCGTTGTACTCATGCTTTGTCTCCTGACCTAAACGACTAATCTACTTCCTCAAGGATTAATACCCCGTTAAAACCTGCTTACCTTCAGCTAAACCGCAGCCTTCAAAAATTTTGGTGTTTTGGCTAATGCGTGCATACTGAAAACACCCCAGTGCTCACCATCAACCTTGAACCCGTGCGTCATGTATTCGTGGATGCATTCATCATCCCCCGGCAAATCGTCACAACGCTGCTCATTAGGAAAATGTCTCAGACCCAGAACAGCATCCACAACCAATCCCGAGCAGACACCGTTGTGATTGACCACCAGAATACGGCTACGCCGGTTAAGGGATGCCGGGCGGTCATGCAGATACGCCTGCAGATCCATAATCGGCATCAGATTGCCGCGAACATTGGCGACACCGCATACCCAGGATTTGGTACGTGGCACTTTGGAGAGACTCAGCGGTGTCAGTATTTCTGCAACCTCGCCTAACGGGGCTACCAGATGCAGATTGCCGAGCCGAAACCCGATACCGCTCCATTCTTCATCAGACTGTTCCTGTTGTGGGAGCCCGTGCGCATTGTCCAGGCAACACTGCTCCAGGTACGACAGCCACTCCAGCGGGGTTTGGCAAGAGGGATTAAGCATGCACCTGGCCCTCAAGCCGCCGTTAAAACAGCATTAACCTTCTCCATCAATCTTTGTTCGGATACCGGTTTGGTTAGAAAGTCCTTGGCGCCCTGGCGCAAGCCCCACACCCGATCGGTTTCCTGATCCTTGGTGGTCACAATAATCACGGGGATATCAGAAGTTTCAGGATCCTTAGTCAACTGACGTGTCGCCTGAAACCCGTTCAATCCTGGCATCACTACATCCATAAGGACCAGGTCCGGCTTAAAGGCTTTAGCGCGTTCTATACCTTCGGTGCCGCTCTCGGCTATTTCAGTTTCGAATCCGTTTTTTTCCAGCATGCCCTTTAGAACATGCGCTTCAGTTGGTGAATCATCTACAATCAGAACTTGTGCCATTGATCTAACCCCTTGGTTTCTTTCTACTCCATCAAACGCATCGCCGCTGGCGGCAGCTCATACGGACTCGATCTCCTATGCGTGAACGTGTTCGCGAATCGCACCCAATAATTCGTCTTTGGTAAATGGTTTGGTCAAGTACTGGTCTGACCCAACAATTCGGCCTCGTGCACGGTCAAACAAACCGTCCTTGCTCGACAACATGACAACCGGTGTTTCCTTAAATGACTGGTTGTTCTTGATGAGCACACAGGTCTGGTAACCATCCAGACGCGGCATCATGATATCGACGAAAATTATGTCCGGTTTTCCATCGGCAATCTTGGCCAGCGCCTCGAAGCCATCAGTCGCGGTAACAACGTCACAGCCTGCTTTCTTCAACAAGGTTTCCGCAGTTCGACGAATGGTCTTGGAATCATCGATGACCATCACCTTGAGACCAGAAAAATCACCGTCGACAGCTGTGCCGGTGTTCTCGGTGATTTCTTCAGCCGGTGTTTTGATTTCTTCTGCTTTCATCGGATCTACAATGGTTTGCATACGGCTCTTACCTGACCCACTTAGTGTCCTGTTTTCGCGCCTGGCGGCAGTTTTCCCGTGTGTACCGGCCCTGCCGGCAACTCCAAGCACCCGATTTGCCGGCAAATTTGCGATATACTGACGGCTACTGGCTTCTATCGTCCATTGACCAGCAAACTTTACATCTATGAATTTGTTCACAAACTGAGTAATCGAGCGTTTTTGCCTGAGATCACATGAGCATTCGTCTTGGTATCCTGATGGACCCGATCGGTGCGATCAAAGTCCACAAAGACAGCAGTTTTGCGATGCTGCTGGCAGCTCAAGCCCGCGGCTGGCAACTCTTCTATATGGAACAGGCGGATCTGTATCTGCGCAATAACCACACACTCGCCTCGATGCGACAACTGAGGGTGCATGACCGGGAGCGCGACTGGTTCGAATGGGATGAGCCGGAAGACCTGCCCTTGTCCGGGCTTGATATACTGTTGATGCGTAAAGACCCTCCAATGGACATGGAGTATCTTTACACTACCTTTCTTCTGGAGCGCGCCGAACTGGAAGGTCTGCAGGTACTCAATCGACCGGCCTCACTGCGTGACAGCAACGAAAAACTGTTTACCGCCTGGTTTCCCCAGTGTTGTGCGGCCAGCCTTGTCAGTCGCGACGCGGCACGCCTCAGGGCATTTCTCGTTGAGTATCGAGACATCATACTCAAACCTCTGGATGCCATGGGCGGCGCATCAATCTTTCGCGTACGCGAGAATGACCCCAATATCAGCGTCATTCTGGAAACTCTCACCGGCCTGGGCCAGCGCACCGCGATGGCCCAGCAATTTATTCCAGAGATCGCCCAGGGCGACAAACGTATCCTGATGATAGACGGGACTCCTGTTCCTTATGCGCTGGCACGGATCCCCGCCAAGGGCGAAACCCGCGGCAACCTGGCCGCCGGTGGCCGTGGCGAAGGTGTTGAACTCAGTGACCGTGACCGCTGGATCTGTGAACAGGTAGGACCCGAGCTCCGCAAACGAGGGCTAGTGTTCGTCGGCCTGGACGTCATTGGCGATTATTTGACGGAAATTAACGTCACCAGTCCGACCTGTATCCGTGAACTGGATAAACTGTACGGACTCGATATCGCCGGCCAACTTCTGGACTGCATTGAAGCCAGACTCCAATCCCAACCTTGATGCCTGTTGCAACTGCCTGGCGGTATGGACGAAAAACGGTTGCAACCGTTAAACTGATACAGTGACAACTTCGATACCGCCGCCTTTTGAATCCCCGACCGTCGACAGACTGGCACTGACACTGTTTATCGCCACAGCATTTCATGCCCTGATCATTCTTGGCGTTGGCTTTGAGGCCTTTGACCAGGATCCACCCGACAAGACTACGCCAACACTGGATATCACCGTCGTCAATCCTACCAAGACGCTGCCACCGGAAGACTATGACTACCTGGCGGATTCCAGTCAGGATGGAGCCGGCAATACCGCCGATAAAGTACGGCCCCAGCAACAGATGATCGAACAGGCGCCGGCCGTCGTGCCAACTGAAGGCCAGCCTGCACCGACACAAACGCTCACCCGTGAAGACAGCCGCCAGAAAATCGAGAAACCGGCTGAAACCGAAACCGATGAGAAATCCGATCAACCCAGCGCCACGGAATTGGTCAATCGCAGCCTGGAAATGCTGGCGCTCGACCGGCAAATCAACCAGTCCTTACTAGCCTACTCGAAGAACCCGAGAAGCAAATTCATTTCGGCACGCACCAAGGAATTCAAATACGCCAGCTATATGCGTGACTGGGTCGCCAAGGTCGAGCGTGTCGGCGAACTCAATTATCCGGATGCCGCGCGCCGCCAGAATCTTTCCGGCAAACTTATCGTTCAGGTTGCCGTTTATCCGGATGGCAGTGTTAGGGACATTACCATTCGCAAACCATCCGGACACAAGATCCTGGACGACGCAGCCGTCCGCATTGTCAAGCTGGCCGCCCCATTTGCACCGTTCCCGGCCAGCATCAGCAAGGATACGGACGTCCTGTACATCACCCGCACCTGGGTTTTCACCAGCAGCAACCGTCTGAAAAGCAGATAAAAACCCATCTAAACATGCGATTCGCAAAGCGGCCAGACATACACCAATACTGCGGGTGCCACCTGAATACCGCAATTTATCGTAACAACACGTGATAATTGATTGCCCGGCAATGAAAAACTGTTGTCTTGTGGATATACTTCCAGCATGAGCGACTCCCAACACCTGACCAATCAGTTTCTGATTGCCATGCCGGGCCTGGAAGACCCGAATTTCTTTCATTCTGTCACCTATATCTGCGAACACAACGAACAGGGCGCACTTGGCCTGGTTATCAACAGGCCGCTGGATATGCAGCTGGGTGAAATTCTGCAGCATATTCAGCTGCAACATTCAGAGCCCGAAGCACGCCAGATTCAGGTGCATCTCGGTGGACCGGTACAACAGGATCGCGGCTTTGTGTTACACGAACCGCTGGGTGACTGGGAGGCGACGCTGAAAGTCACCGACCGTATTGGCATTACCTCGTCAATCGATATCCTGCAGGCCATTGCCAGAAATGAAGGACCCGAACGCTCGCTGATCACGCTGGGCTACGCGGGCTGGGGCGCAGGCCAGCTGGAACAGGAGATGGCAGAAAACGCCTGGCTGAGCGGCCCTGCCGATCCCGACATTCTGTTCAACAGGCCGGATGAGGAACGCTGGAAAGCAGCAGCAGCTTCGCTCGGTGTCGACCTGGACTTACTGTCAGGAGAAGCAGGTCACGCTTGATCCGCGTTAATGACGACGACCACCACAGCTCACCAGACAATGCTCGGTTTTGACTACGGACTCAAGCGCATCGGTGTAGCCGTTGGACAACGGCTCACACAATCAGCGACCGCATTGACCACTGTGCGTGCCCGTGATGGCAAACCGGACTGGACTGCAATCAGCCATTTGATCGAAGAGTGGAAACCGGACGCACTGGTGGTCGGAATTCCGTATCATATGGACGGCACTGAACAGGATATGACCCACGCAGCACAACGTTTTTGCCGTCAGCTCAAAGGTCGCTATCGACTACCGGTGTATCCGGCAGAGGAAAGATTGACATCCTATACCGTGGAATCCAACCTGCAAGAAAACCGCAATTCCCAACAGGGCATTGACCCGCTGGCGGCACGGCTTATTCTTCAGGACTGGCTGCAACGGAAAGAACCGCAACAGTGAGCAAACAGTACGATATCCCCGCGCTCATCGATCAGATAGCGAATGAGCTGGAACAGAAACTCGACCTCGATGAACAAACAGCCATGGTTGGCATTCATACAGGTGGTGTATGGATTGCACAGCGACTGCACGAAAAACTGAACATACAGCCACCTCTGGGTGCCCTGGATATCTCATTTTACCGCGATGACTTCACACGTATCGGAATGAACCCGCAGGTCAAACCGTCAGATCTGCCGTTTACGCTGGACGACCGGAATATTATCCTGGTGGATGACGTGTTACATACCGGGCGCACCATACGCGCAGCGATGAACGAACTGTTCGACTACGGCCGACCTGCATCGATTACACTGGTAACACTGGTTGACCGCAGTGGACGGGAGCTTCCCATCGAAGCAAATGTTGTCGGCGTGCATATGGAACTCGGTCCCGGGGAACACGTAAAGCTCAGTGGGCCCGATCCATTGGCGCTGGAGACAAAAAGCAATACATGAGTGTTAATAACCTCCAGATCCGCACCGACGGCCGATTACGCCACTTCCTGTCCACAGAGGGATTGAACCGTGGTTTGTTGACGGAGATACTGGATACTGCAGAATCCTTCGCCGGCGTTGCCGAGCAATCCGTAAAAAAGGTGCCCCTGCTGCGTGGCAAAACCATCGTCAACCTGTTCTTTGAAGCAAGCACCCGAACCCGCACCACCTTTGAACTGGCGGCCAAACGACTGTCCGCGGACGTACTGAACATCAACATCGGCGCCTCCGCCACCGTCAAGGGTGAAACCCTGCTGGATACGCTGCGCAACCTGCAAGCCATGCACGTCGATATGTTTGTGGTGCGCCACGCCGATAGCGGTACAGCGCATTTCATTGCCCGTCATGTTCTACCCCACGTCAGCGTCATCAATGCGGGTGATGGCCGGCATGCCCACCCCACGCAGGCGATGCTGGATATGTTTACCATACGTCGGGAAAAAGGTGCCGATTTTGGACGCCTGTCGGTAGCCATCGTTGGCGACATTGCCAACTCGCGTGTGGCGCGCTCGCAGATTCACGCTTTGAACCTGCTCAACACAGGTGATGTGCGTATTATCGCGCCGCGCACCCTCATACCATCCCATATCGAATCCCTGGGTGTCAGAGTCTTTCACGATTTACGCGAAGGTCTGCGTGATGCAGATGTAGTTATCATGCTGCGTCTGCAGCGCGAGCGCATGAAAGGTGTCGTGCTACCCAGTGAACACGAATACTACCAGCTATACGGCTTGACCGAAGAGAAACTGTCAATGGCCAAGCCCGATATCACCGTCATGCACCCCGGCCCCATTAATCGCGGTGTGGAAATGGACTCCCAGGTCGCCGATGGACCGCGTTCTGTCATACTGCAGCAGGTTACCTATGGCATTGCTGTGCGCATGGCGGTGATGTCCATGGCCATACAACAAAAAACCCCTCAGGATGGCGATGCCTAAAACAAGCATTAAGATTTCCGGCGGCCGGCTGATCGACCCCTGTAATCAGATCGACGGTCTATTCGACCTCTATGTTGTCGATGGCCGTATTGCAGCTATTGGTACAGCTCCGGACGGCTTTTCTCAGAACATCGAACTGGATGCGAGGGGCCTGGTAGTCACCCCCGGATTAATTGACTTGTGCGCACGTTTGCGTGAGCCCGGACAGGAACACAAGGCTAGCATTGACAGCGAATGTAAAGCCGCAGCGGCGGGCGGAATCACAACACTGTGTTGCCCGCCGGACACGAACCCGGTTATTGATACACCTGCTGTGGTAGAACTGATTCGACACCGCGCGCAACAGGCCGGCGCAGCTCGTGTCGTCACGCTGGGCGCCTTGACAAGGGGTCTACGTGGTGAACAACTGAGTGAAATGGCCGCCCTGAAACAGGCGGGCTGTGTCGGTGTCAGCAACGCCTTGAAACCGCTGACCTCGACACTTATCGAACGGCGTACATTCGAATACGCCGCCACCTTCGGTTTAACCGTTTTTCTGCACGCCGATGATGCCGCACTATCCGCCAACGGCTGCATACACGAAGGCCAACTATCAACACGCCTTGGCCTGCCCGGTATTCCGCAGGCTGCAGAAACCGTTGCGGTAGCCCGTGATCTGGCATTGATCCAGCAAACCGGGGTGCGGGCCCATTTCTGCAGATTAACCACCCAGCCGGCGGTACGCATGGTAGCACGGGCCCAGTTCGATGGCGTGCCGGTCAGCGCCGATGTTGCCATACCTAATCTTTACCTCAGCGAACTGGATACCATCGAATTCGGTGCGGATTATCACTTCATTCCACCCTTGCGTACCCAGGAAGATCGCGAGGGGCTCAGGGAAGGACTGCTCAGCGGGACACTGTCGGCACTCTGTTCCGACCACCAGCCACACGAACCGGATGCGAAGCTGGCACCTTTCCCTGCTACAGAACCCGGCGCCTCCGGCGTGGATTCGCTGTTATCACTTACCCTGAAACTGGTAGAAGATCGTCAGACCTTATTACCGGCTGCCATTGCACGCGTCACCAGCGGCCCGGCAAAAATCCTCAACATCCCCTATGGTGATCTGGCGGTAGGACGTGTCGCCGACATCTGTATCTTCGACCCTCACAGCAGCTGGCGACTGGATGAAACCAGCATGAACAGTCAGGGTAAAAACACACCTTTCCGCGGCTGGGAGATGCCTGGCCGGGTGCGCTACACCCTGCGTGACGGACAAATCATTTTCTCCAGCGAAACCTCATGAGCGAAAAACCGCAGCGCGGAAGCATTTACCTGGAGTCAGCACGGATAGTCTCACAGCAGGCCTACGACGGTGACCAGTATGTATTGCGGGTACAGGCGGCTGATTGTGCAGCCACCGCCCGGGCTGGCCAGTTCGCACACCTGAGCTGTGACCCCATGCTGGCCATGCGCAGGCCGATCTCCATCATGCGGGTCGATGCCCGACAGGGCTGGGTCGATTTTCTTTTTAAGGCGGTGGGGCAAGGCACGTCCCTGCTGGCGCAACGAAAGCCCGGCGAACTCCTCAGCGTACTGGGCCCGATCGGAAAACCGTTTACGGCGGATCCGGACAGACCCCGCAGCCTGCTGCTGGGTGGTGGCGTCGGCATGCCGCCGATGATCTTTCTTGCCGAGCAGCTGAAACGACAGACCGACCGTCAGCCATTGGTGTTACTGGGCTCGGAAGTCCCGTTTCCGTTCAGTCAACAACCCTCACGGATTCTCGTGCCCGGCATCCCGGACGGCGTCATCGCGGCGATGCCGCTGCTGGAGGACTGGGGTGTCCCCTGCAGACTGGCCAGCCTGCAGGGCTATCCCGGCTGTTATGACGGCTACATCACCGAGCTGGCCCGTAGCTGGCTGGACAGCCTGGATGACCGGCAGCGCTCGGAAGTGGAAATCTTTGCCTGTGGCCCGCACCCTATGCTGGAAGCCGTCGCCAGACTGGCCAGAGACTATGAGCTGCCCTGCCAGGTCTCTGTCGAGGAGTTCATGGCCTGTGCGGTAGGCGGGTGTGCAGGTTGTGTGATCGAAGTGCAGACAGCACAGGGGCCGGCAATGAAACGGGTCTGTGTCGATGGGCCGGTGTTTGACGCTTATTCAGTCTTCGCCAGCTGAGGCTAACCGGCCTCTTACTCAGTTGAGGCGTACCTGGGTTACCCGACGTATCAGCTAAAAAATACTACTCGTGGCGTCCCGCTATCAGGACGTTTCTTCACGTTTCTTCCAGGGTGATCCCTTCCAGGGCGCTGCCCGCATCAACCTCATGGTCCTTGAGTTTGATCATCAGACGCACTTCGTTGGCAGAATCCGCATAGTGGATGGCGTCGTCCTGGGTGATCTCACCTTCCTTGTACAAGTCATACAAGGCCTGGTCGAATGTCTTCATACCCTGTTGATTGGATTGCTTCATCAGGTCCTTGAGCTTGTGCACCTCACCTTTACGAATCATGTCAGCGGCGAGCGGAGTATTGATCAATACCTCGACCGCCACACGACGACCTTTACCATCCGGGGTGGGAATCAGCTGCTGCGCCACGATCGCCTTGAGGTTCAGGGACAAATCCATCAACAATTGATCACGCCGGTCTTCAGGGAAGAAGTTGATAATACGATCCATGGCCTGGTTGGCATTATTGGCATGCAAAGTCGCCAGACAAAGGTGGCCGGTTTCAGCGAACACGATAGCGTGGTCCATGGTCTCACGGGTACGGATTTCGCCGATCAGAATAACATCAGGCGCCTGACGCAGTGTGTTCTTCAGTGCTGCGCCAAATGTATCGGTATCGATCCCGACTTCCCGCTGCGTCACAATACAACCAGCGTGCTGGTGTACAAACTCGATGGGGTCCTCGATGGTAATGATATGCCCGGTACTGTTATTGTTCCGGTAACTGATCATCGATGCCAGCGACGTTGATTTGCCGGTACCGGTGGCGCCCACAAAAATAATCAGTCCGCGTTTGGTCATACCCAGACTTTTGATAACCGGCGGCAGATTCAGGTCTTCGACCGAGGGGATTTGAGTCTCGATCCGCCGCAAAACCATTCCGCAGTGATTTCGCTGGTAAAATGCACTAACGCGGAAACGACCGACACCACTCGCGCTTATCGCGAAGTTACATTCGTGGTTTTGATCAAACTCCCTGCGCTGATCTGCCGTCATGACACTCAACACAACTTCACGTGACTGCTCCGGGGTCAACGTTGACTGGGAAACCGCCTTGATACGGCCATTGACCTTCATACTGGGCGGCATACCTGCGGTAATGAACAGGTCGGAGCCCTTCTTGTGCACCATAAGCTTGAGTAAGGAATTAAAATCCATTGCGTACCCCGGAATGTCTGGTGTTTATCGGAAGAGTTCTTTGTTCATTGCCTTGGACTTGGCATCAAGGCGGTTGACCAGTCCGCGCTGCACCAGTTCCTGCAGATTCTGATCGAGAGTCTGCATACCTACTGACTGGCCGGTCTGAATGGCCGAGTACATCTGCGCAACTTTATCCTCACGGATCAGGTTACGAATAGCCGGCGTACCGATCATGATTTCGTGGGCGGCAATACGGCCGCCTCCGGTCTTTTTCAGCAGTGTCTGGGCGATAACCGCGCGCAGCGACTCTGAAAGCATGGAGCGCACCATGGTTTTTTCCGCGGCCGGGAACACGTCAATAATACGGTCGATGGTTTTCGCCGCAGAGCTGGTGTGCAGGGTGCCGAATACCAGGTGGCCGGTTTCTGCCGCGGTCAGCGCCAGGCGGATGGTCTCCAGGTCGCGCATTTCACCAACCAGAATGATGTCCGGATCTTCAC
>JBDNAP010000577.1:0-2972 GCA_039768325.1 Thiogranum sp. | reverse complement strand
GGATATGGCTACTATGTGGGTAGCCGCCAACAGCTAAAGGCCGAATAAATTCGGCCCTACAGAGGAAAAGCCGCCTTAACTTAGTGCCATTCGGGCCGGGTTTCAGTTATTCCTGCGCTGCCGTCGTTCAGGTGAGGAGTTCCAGCTCTTTACCGCCATGTGTCACAAAGGAGTTCCAATGGGAATTTACCGGCGTTAGGGTAAAATCGCCCTTGTCGTTGCCTGTCAGCTTATTGAGGTACTTTTGTTTTCTATGGAGAAAAAGTTTGTCAGATGCTGAAAATACCGCGGCCGAGCCGCCGCGGACCGCCCTGGTGGCCGCGCATATCGTATATGGTTTGCATTCCTTTGCCATCGTGCTGGGTATCGTGGGTTCGACAACCGTGATCGGTGGCTTCCTTGGCAGCCTGCCGTCCATCATTGCCGTTATTCTGAGTTATGTGAAACGCGGGGACGCTCGTGGCAGCTGGGCGGAATCACACTTCCGCTGGCAGATCCGTACTTTCTGGTATGCGCTGTTGTGGCTGGTCATTGCGATGCTGCTGATCGTGACACTGGTCGGCGCGCCTGTTGGTCTGGCCATGTTGATAGCAGTGTCTATCTGGCTGATCTATCGTATTGCGCGCGGCTGGATACGCTTGTTGGACAAGCAGCCCATGTACGCGTGAGGGTGGCAGAAAATCCGGTATCATAAATGCGATGTTGAAGGCGTCGGGTTAGAATGAGCAGAATGGTTTATACAGTGTGAAGGTGAGTCCGATGGCAAATTTGTTTGGTGATCAGCTCCTTAAGGCGGGGCTGGTGAAAAAGGACCAGCTCAACAAGGCGAAGAAGTCCAGGCACAAGCAGCAGAAACAGAAAAAAAAGAGCGAACCCGTCAATGAGGCTGCGGAGTCTGCCCGGCAGGTAGCGGCAGAGAAGGCGGCGCGCGATCGCGAACTCAATCGTCAGCAGAAGGAAGCGGTCGAGCGCAAGGCGGTTCAGGCACAGATTCGTCAATTGGTCGAAATGAATCGCTTGCCGCGGGACAGTGGCGAGATCGGTTATAACTTTCAGGATGGCACCGTGATCAGGAAGCTCTTCGTCTCGGAAGAGATCCACGACAAGCTGGGGCGTGGACTCCTTGCCATTGTAAGGCTGGGTAACGGGTACGAGGTGATTCCATCCGTTGTAGCCGAGAAAATAAGGCTTCGCGATGAATCCTGTATTGTCAGCAATGCAGAGACTCAAGCGGAGAACGGGGACGATGATCCCTACGCGGATTATAAGGTTCCGGATGATTTGATGTGGTAGCTATTTCGCTTCAGCCAGCAGGCGAAAACTGATCACCGAGTAAGCTGTGTCAGGTGAGTTGGCCGAACGATAGGCGGGGCGGGTTTGATACAAGGGGCAGTGATAAGAGCCTCCACGGCGCACCCGCGAGGTCCCCTGTACAGGTCCTGTCGGGTCGGTGCGTTTGGTTTTGCTGTAGGTGTCCGGGTGATAGCGATCATTGACCCATTCCCAGGCATTGCCCAACATGTCATGCAGCCCGAAGGCGTTAGGCTTGCGGCTTGCCACCGGCTGTGGAACGTCCCCTGAGTTCCTGATGAACCAGGCATAGTCGCTGAGCTGCTCTACCGCTACCGGTCGAATCGATACGCTGCCAGCCCTGGCGGCATATTCCCATTCCGCTTCGCTGGGCAAACGGTAGCTGAACTGCTTGTCGAGCTGGTTCAGCCGGGTAATGAATGTCTGTGCCATGTTCCAGGAAACCGAAACCACCGGTAACGATTGCCAGTTGTCTTGCTGCCAGTGGACGGCCGGTCCCGGCTTGTCGCCCATTAGCCGATACCACTGATCCTGCGTCACCTCGGTCCGGCCGAGCCAGAAACCGGTACTGATAGCCACAGTATGGACGGGGGCTTCATCCAGAAACTTGCTCGCATCAGGACTTTCCATTTCCCAGGCGATGGTCTCCGCATCTTGCAGGCTGGTGCCCATGCGGAATTCGCCGGGTGGAATGAAGACAAACTCCATACCATGCGAATTCTGCCTGTGATCAACTGCGTAGACAGGCATGGCGAGCGCAGACGCCAGGACCAGAATTGCTACGTTTGCCGGGAACGTTTTCATGATGCGGTCTCCTCATTCGTTTCATTGGGCAGCCGGGTCGGCGTAAAGTTCAGACAGCGGCCGGGCTTGGGGAAGCCCTGATCAAACCGCTACGCCGGACCTGCAGTCGCGGCCAGTCAGTTTCCAGCTTGACGGTGGGCGAGAAGGCTGAATAAGCTGACCAGCATTGCTTATAAGCGTGCTGAAGCGTTTGATGGAACATGAATATTGTAAAGGCGCATAATCTGGCTTGCCCTTTCGATGGGCAACGGCTTGCATGTAGTGAAAAACAGCTCGTTTGTGAGAACGGACATGTTTTTGATGTTGCCCGTCAGGGCTATGTCAATTTGTTGCCAGTGCAGCATAAGCGATCGAAGCAGCCCGGCGACAGTAAAACGATGGTTACAGCGAGAGCTCACTTTTTAAATTCAGGTAACTATGAGCCCGTCGCCAGGAAGCTGGCTGAAATTGCATTTGCGCAGATGACAGATGATAAAGAAACCTGCTTGATGGATGCGGGTTGTGGTGAGGGTTATTATTTCGATTATGTTCTAAAAGAGCTTAAGGGTAAGAATGCCGGTAATGACCTATGCTTTATCGGCCTGGATATATCGAAAGCCGCGATCGCGGAAGCCGCAAAAAGAAACAAGCAGGTGTCATGGGTGGTCGGTACAAACCGGCAGCCGCCGGTTGAACCTGAGAGTGTTGACATTGTTTTATGTGTGTTCGGATTTCAGAGTTTCGATGGGTTTCATAAAGTATTAAAAGCGGGTGGCAAAGTTATTCTCGTGGAGCCTGGCCCTGAGCACTTAAAAGAGTTGAGAGAAATTATCTATGCCGAAGTCAAAAAGGCCGAGCCACCGGACGTTTCTTATCTT
>JBDNAP010000101.1:0-17710 GCA_039768325.1 Thiogranum sp. | reverse complement strand
CTTTTCTGTGGCTGCGGGAACCCTGCCAACGTCCAGATCGTGGCATCTGACGTAGACACCTGTTCCAGGACGCCGCTACGCGCTGACATCAGGGTCCGGTCTTGACATACCGTCTGGTATGTTATAAAAAGTAAACGCTCACTAACATTAAGAGGTGAATCATGTCTGACTTTGATCTGGAACTGGATGCGCGTGGTCTGAATTGTCCTCTGCCCATTTTGAGGGCGAAAAAAAGCATTCAAACATTAAACCCCGGCCAGGTGTTGCACATTATTGCGACGGATCCCGGGTCTGTTAAAGATTTCGAAGCGTTCTGCAGGCAGACCGGTAACGAGTTACTGGCGGCCACCCAGGATAGTGGTGAATACCGGTTCGATATACGCAAGGGCCAATGAGTGTTGCGGATTTCTGCCTTGTATCGGGAAAGGTGTGCGCTTCATGACATCCAGTCCGCGTGGACTGTTTGCATCAGGCTGCAGAGATCGCATCCTGTAAACGGGACTTAAACGGGCGGCGTAGCTGCGGTCTCCCGGCGGCGATGGGGTCCGCAGCAATCGTGTCGCAGGGCGGAGCCCCTGTGCCTGTTCATTTGCCAACGGTTTAGCCGTGTTACTGGAATAAGTTTGTCAAAACGACTGAAAGCCTCTGAGAGAAAAGCCACTATTCTGGCGGTCGCCAAGGTATTGTTTTCCGATAAGGGTTACCACGGTGTTTCGGTCGATGAAATCGCCCGGCGCCTTGGTGTCAGTCCGGCGATTCTGTACCGGCATTTCCCGTCCAAGGAAGCGTTGTACGAAGAAGTGCTGAACAATATCGCCTGTAAACGTGAGAGCTACGTTGAAGCGGTTGTAAACAGTGACGGCAGTTTCGCTGATGTACTCCGCAGGATTACCCGTATCTATATTGAAAGCGTTTCCAAAGATCCGGACTACCTGCGTATGGAATTGCAGAGTGCACTGGAGGGCAGTGATGCCACGCGGCAATTCTTTGAAAACCGCTGGCGGCCCTTTACTGATTTTATCGAATTCAGTTTAAAGGAACACGCTGCGCAACATGGCCTTGCAACGGTGAATGGCCGGGTAGCCGCCATGGCTTTTCAGGGCATGATCCGGGAAGCCCTGTATTCCAAGTGTATTTATCGTACCCCCCGCTACCGCGAGCTGAATCTGTACGAACTGTGCGATCATCTGATCGAGCTGTTTTTCAACGCCATCGGCTACGTCGAACCGGAAAAATAGTGCGGCTGAGCAGTGGCGTCCCGGCGGCAAGCCGCCGCGGAACCCGCGTCGCGGGCAGCGGTCGATTGGGACGAGTCGCTTGGATGCAGCGCACTGGTCTATACTTTTATAAAGAGGCATAAAAAAATTGAGGGGGATCGGAGCGCTGCTGGACAACAATGTCAAAGAGGTATGGCGTGCTCTCGACGAAGCGTATCAAATACGGGTTTTCAGCCTGCATCCTGGCGCTCTTATGTGCACTCACTGCGCCGGCACAGGGGCGGGAGCCGGCGCTCGCGGTTTCTCCCGAAAATGCCATTGCCGGTGAGTTGGAGCGGACCCTGCGGTCACTGGCACGGGTTCCCGGTGAACAGCCCGTAAACCTGGTGCCACTGCTGACCTTTTATCAGCAGCGCAATTATCGGCCGGTGTGGTACAGCGCCGGCGGGATTTCTCCTGCTGCACAACGCTGGTTGTCGCTCCTCGGGCGAGTGGAACAGGAGGGGATGAGTGGCCTGTTGATGCACCGGGCGGAAATTCAGCAGCGGCTGGACGCCGAGGGGTCTCTGGAGCTGGCTGATCTGGATCTGATGCTGACCGATTCATTTTTTCAGTACGCGCGCAAAATGGGGCGGGGACAGCTGGATTCTTCCCTGGCAGATCCCGACTGGCATATCCCGCAGCCAGAGGTCAGGCCCGCGGCCTTACTAGAACAGCTGGTGCGGAGTGGGTACTTCGATGAAGCCGTCGGTGCTTTGCTCCCCGTGCATACGGATTACAGAAAATTACGCGAAGCGTTGCTGCGTTACCTGGCCGTACAGAAGTCGGGCGGCTGGCCGGCGTTTCAGCATAGCGGGCGAAAGCTCAAGCCAGGCGACGCCAGCGAGGACATTCCGAAATTGCGTCAGCAGTTGTGGATGGTCGGGGACCTGGCAAAGGATGACGTCCTGGGATATGACTACGATGCAGTGCTGGAACGTGCTGTCATCCGTTTTCAGCAACGGCACGGCCTGCAGGGCGATGGTGTTATCGGCAAACGAACGCGGGCCGCGCTGGCTGTTCCGATTGAAGAACGCATCGAACAGATCCGTCTGAATCTGGAACGCTGGCGCTGGATGCCGCGTGATCTTGGCCCTCGCTATATCACCGTTAATACCGCTGCTTTCGAGTTGCAGGTGCACGATCAGGAGACCGTGCCCTTGTCCATGCGTGTCATCGTCGGCAAGCAGACTCATCCAACACCGGTGTTTACGCAAAAGATGAGTTACCTGATAGTGAACCCCTACTGGCATGTTCCTACCAAGGTGGCCATACGCGATCTGCTTCCGAAACAGCTGAGCGATCCGGGTTTCTTCCAGAGCAGGAGTATCCGGGTGCTGTCCGGTTGGCAGCCAGATGCTGTCGAGGTGGATCCGGATCAGGTTGACTGGGCGGCTTATCTGAACGGCCGTTATTTTCCCTATAAACTGCGCCAGGACCCCGGCCCGGGAAATGCGCTGGGACGCATTAAATTCATGTTGCCCAATCGCTTCAGTATCTATCTTCACGACACGCCGGGTCGGCACCTGTTCAACAGACCTGTGCGTGCCTTCAGTGCCGGTTGCGTGCGGGTGGAAAAGCCGATGGCGCTGGCAAACTATGTGCTTGGTACTGAACAGCCTTCCGCGCGGGTGCTGCTCGAGGCACTCATCGGTCAGGAAAAGAAACGGACCATTCAACTGGCGGAACCCATTGCGGTGTACATGTTATATCAGACCGCCTGGGTGGATGAGAACGGAACCCTGCAGTTCCGCAATGATATTTATGGACACGACCGGAGACTCGCGGCGGCTTTGCGCAGCGAGATTGCACCGGAACAGGGCGAACCCTATGCCGGAAATCTGTCGGTTAAAGCTCCCCAGCGTTTCCTGCAATAGTGGGTTTTATAGAGTGAAATATTTAAGCTCGTGAAAACACTGGCGAATTGGTAAAGCTAAGGTATAATCCCAGCGCAAGCCTGGTTGGCACAGGCTATGCATCGATCCAGGGACTATGAAACCGAAAGACAAGACCACTCGCCACACCGACATCCAGTACCCTGCACGACGCCGGTTTATCCAGACTTTACTCGGCACGACAGCCACGCTGGCGACACCCTCGCTGTGGGCATCGGTGCAGCGTGAACCTGAGCGCAGTCTGGCATTCAAAAACCTGCACACGGGCGAATCGTTGCGCGCGACCTTCTGGGCGCAAGGACGCTATCTCAACGATGAATTGAAAGCCGTGAACCATGTCTTGCGCGATCACCGCTCAGGTGATGTGCATCCCATGGATCCGAACTTGCTGGATCTGCTGTATGCCCTGCAGCAGTCAGTCGCCGTGACCGGTTCATTCCACATTATTTCCGGCTATCGCTCACCGCAAAGCAACCAGAAACTGAGCGCGAAAAGCAGCGGGGTAGCGAAGAAAAGCCTGCACATGCAGGGCAAGGCTATCGATATCCGCTTGCCCGGCTGCAAGCTCCACCACCTGCGAAATGCCGCGCTGGAGCTGAAAGCGGGGGGCGTAGGGTATTACGCCAAGTCCGACTTCATCCATGTCGACACCGGGCGGGTGCGGCGCTGGTAACAGCGTTTTATCTGCCGGTCATCACTGACTTCCCCGCTCATTAGTGCTATCCACCGGTCAGCCAGCCGCTGACCCGAAAGGCCGAATGCGCCGGTTTGGCGGTCATCCGTCGTGCGCCATGCTGTCCACACCGTTATTTTCGCCAACCCCATCACAATTTCGGCGAATCCGCCGAAATTGCTGTTGAGTATCGGGAGTTGTCTCCTCGTGATCGCCCCCCCATTTGCCAGGGGAAATCCCTGCTCCACCACCACAACAGATCAATCTCTTTGAATTGCATTAAGTTATTCTGATGTTGCGGCTCCTTTATCCTGCGCTGGCGAAATTTTGGCATGCCCGTTGCTCCCAGTCTGGGTGACTTTGGAGACACGTCTCCATCCGATGCAGAACTGAAGAATCGCAATCTAAGGGGCTTTGATATGCACATCCGCCAACTGTTAAGTATTGCCGCCGGCCTCATGCTGCTGACTTTGTCGGCGACGCTGGCCGCCGGTGGTCACGCCAAGATGAGCGGGAAGATCAAGGCACACGCCCAATCCGGCAAGGCGGATATGGTCGACGTGATCGTGCGCTATAAGGTTAAACCCAAGCGGGCAGAGCTCGATCGGGCCGCGAGGATGGGTGCCAAGACCAAGCGGGATTACGGCCGGCTGAAAATGCGGGCCATGCGTATTCCGGCGCACAAACTCGACAAGCTGGCCAGACACAAAGACGTGGAGTTCGTGTCGGCGGACGGTGTCGTATTGGGCCTGACCGAAGCTGCGCGGCTGACGGCCAACGAACCGGCTGGGCACACTGGGAACGATGCCTTCAAGGGCGGCCATGTGCAGGTCGCGGTGATCGACTCGGGGGTTACCGATCACTACGATCTGTCGGAAAAGTATAAGCAGTATGATTTTGTCGGCGGCCTGTTTCCCTCGCAAGCGGACAACAAACCCCTCAATGATCCGTTTGGCCATGGCACCCACGTGGCGGGCGTGATCGCCGGTGACGGGCGCGGCTCCGACAACAGCGAGTACCGCGGCGCGGCGAAAAAAGCTGACATCTTCTCGCTGCGTGTGCTGGACGAGGATGGGCGCGGCGTGGTCTCCGACGTCATCGCCGCACTGGACTGGGTGCTCCAGTACGGGGACTCCATGAGCATCCGTGTGGTCAACCTGTCGCTGGGCAAGGCCGTCGAGATCGCCGCGGCGGACGACCCGCTGGTGCAGGCCGTCGAGGCGGTGTGGGACGCCGGTTTCGTGGTGGTCGCCTCGGCCGGCAATTACGGTCGCGGCGGGCACTTCACCATCACCAGCCCGGGCAACTCACGCAAGGTCATCACCGTGGGTTCGCTGACCGACGCGGGGACCGGCACCAACTTCGCCGACGATTTTGTTTCCACCTATTCCTCACGCGGCCCGACCCTGTATGACCATGTGCTCAAGCCGGACCTGCTCGCACCCGGTAACCGCCTGGTGGCACCGATTCCGGATAACGCCCTGCTGCGTGCTGAACTCCCCGACCGCGTGGTCGATTGCTCGCAGGACGAGGACAGATGCGACGACTATCTCGAGTTGTCCGGCACCAGCATGGCGGCCGCCATGGTCTCGGCCACGGCAGCACGGATGCTCGACAAGGATCCCGGTCTCAGCCCGGATACCATCAAGGCCCGTCTGATGCGCTCGGCGCGTAAAATCGACGGTGACGCCACGGTCACGGGTACCGGGGTTCTGGACATCGATGCCGCGATGAACGAGACCGGCACCATGACCTCCGCCGCCCTGTCACCCAGGATCGCGCATTCCAAGGACAGCAGGGTGATCCTGGTCGAGGATACGGCCTCGCTGTGGGGTGATGCGTACTGGAGTGCGGGCTATCTGTGGAGCGACGGTTACCTGTGGTCGGACGGCTACCTGTGGAGCGATGGGTACCTGTGGTCGGACGGCTACCTGTGGAGCGATGGGTATCTGTGGTCGGACGGTTACCTGTGGAGTGATGGGTATCTGTGGAGTGATGGTTATCTGTGGAGCGACGGCTACCTGTGGAGCGATGGGTATCTGTGGTCGGACGGCTACCTGTGGTCCGACGCGGTCGGTGACGCAACGCCATTGTTCGATGCGCAGGGCCAGAGCTTCCTGTTAAACGACGACTAGTCGCAGCGATGTCGAGACTGATTAATGGTTTTTGTTTTGTCAGCGCAACCGAAATAGAGGAACCCAGTCATGAGCGCGACCAAGCATCACTCGCGTCCCATCACGGGCACGGGTAAGGTACTGGTTTTGCAAACTGACGCAGCGGTGCCTGTACGACTGGCGGAAAAGTTGCTCGACAGCGAGACTCGCAGTGTCATCCCCTTCAGCAGCGTAGCGCACGCTGGTGTTGAGAGCGAGCAGTCCGCGTTGTCTGAAATAGACCGACCAGCTGCTGATGTCCTGCCGCTCGGTCAGGGCCCGGGCAATATTACCCTGGACAAGGCATCCGAGGTGGCGATCACCGAGCTTCTGAATGCAGTCCGGGTCGCCAATGGTCAGGCCGCCTGCCTGTGGCTGGAAGCCGGAGACTACAATGTGCTCGAAGGACTGTATAGCCACCAGGCCGGGTTGGAGTTAATGGGACTGGTCGAGGCCCGTCTGTCCGGGTGTCTGCGCGAAAAAGATTTTCTCTGTCGGTTGAGCAGCAACGAGTTCGTGATTGTGCTTACAGATCTCAAGGACAGGGACGATGCCGTCCGCATCGCCGATCGACTGCTCGCCCATGGCAGTGGTATTTACCGGACAGCCGGCTTCGGGCTTCATGTGCAATGCAGTGCCGGTGCTACCCTGTTCCCTTTCGATGCGGCCGAGCCTTACCAGTTGCTGCGTTATGCCCGCATGGCTTTGCCCGGGCTCAGCCCGAAACAACCGCGCCAGTGTCAGTTCTTCTCCACGGCGCTGCTGGCCCGTTTGCGCGACCGGGCATGGATGACCGCCGAGCTCGAGCGGGCCTTCGAGCGGGATCGCCTGGTGCTGCACTATCAACCACAGTACGCCATCGATACGCAACGGGTCGTGGCGGTCGAGGCCCTGGTCCGCCTGGTCAGCGAGTCGGGTGAACTCATCGGACCGAACCACTTTATTGAACTCGCCGAACAGACGGGACAGATCCTGCAACTCGGGCGCTGGGTGATCGAGGAGGCCTGTCAGCAGCTCGGCCACTGGCAGCAGGCCGGTATCGGCAGCATGCGCATGGCGGTGAATGTATCCCCCTGTCAGCTGATGGCGAAGGATTTCTGCGCTATGGTCGATGCGGCGGTTTCCAACGCCGGCATTCGTCACAGCGACCTTGAACTGGAGATCACCGAGTGCCAGCTGGTTGAAAATCTGCACGATGTCGAACAGACCTTGCGTAAACTGACAGCCAAAGGTGTGCGCGTGGCGGTGGATGACTTCGGCACTGGTTACTCGTCACTGGCCTATCTGCTTCAGCTTTCGATCAGTACCCTGAAAGTCGACCGGGCATTCATAACCCCCATCAGCGAGGATGTGCGGGCGGGACGCATTGTAAACACCATCATCGCCATGGCCCGGGAACTCGGCCTGGGGCTCACCGCGGAAGGTATCGAAACCGAGGACCAGCACCGTTTTCTGCTGGAGTCGGGTTGCCCATTGGGTCAGGGCTATGGTTTCTCGCGCCCACAGAGTGCCGAAGTCATCGAGCGGTTTCTTCTGTTCTGAAACAAGCTTAAGCCCCGCCGAAGCGGCGGGGCGATGATTCTGTCACCGCCAGCCCTAACCGTTCCTCAGCGAGCCTGGTCTATCCTCATCGCGAAGTTCCTGCGTAAACCGGTTGCTCCGATCCTTAAAAGCTGTTTGCAGATGTCAGTGGCGTTGTCCTGTTGAACCCGATTCACAGACACCGTTTTTTTCCAGTTCCCGTCACCGCAATTTCGGCGTAACGGCTACCTGTGGAGTGACGCTTACCTGTGGTCCGATGGCTCGACCTCATCCGACAATGTACTGCTGGACGATTAGGTCACGTCAGGGTGGGGTGCGATTGTTCTCCGGCAGCCCGGGTAAGGTGCATCCATTTAACCGCTGATGTCCGGAGCATCATCTCAATATTTTGCGGTTTCTAACGACAATGATCGCAACTACCTGGATACTAAGGTTTTTTCTCTTTTCCTGCACTGTCCAGAGGGTGTTGAAGTCGGTCCGCGGCCCCCTGCCGTGGGTGCAGTCGGGTCGTTCAAGGGAAGTGTACCTCTGCCGTTAAATCCTTGAACCTTAGGGATTGTTTGCATTGAAACACTGGGCGACCCGGCTACACGGAGGGCTCGCCCGTCTGCGGCGCCGACGGTTTCTGGACCAGGGGATTGTTAAAGGGAAGTCAGATCAGCGTGGAAATAATGAGCAAGGAAAACGGCTGCATTGAGACTCTAACACCCGTGCGGGCACTGGCGCTGTGCGCGGGCATTGTGGCCGGCTTGTGTGGGCAGTTTGCCGGCGCGGCCTCGGATCAGCTGCTCGAATTCGAGAAGTTCCAGGTCACCGGCACCCACATCCAGCGCACGGATGTCGAGGGTGTACTGCCCGTTGTGATCCTGGACCGGACAGCCATAGAGCAGTCGGGTGCCACCACCGTCAATGAACTGTTCAGCAAGGTGATATACAACACCGCCGGTATGGTGGATGAAAAATTCACACAGGGCTTCGCACCGGCCTCGGCAGGTATCGACCTTCGCGGGCTTGGTGTGTCACGTACACTGACACTGATCGACGGTCGTCGCATGCCCGTCTTCCCCTTCGGCCAGGACGGCAGTTCCAGTTTTGTCGATATCAACCTCATTCCACTCAGTGCCATCGAGCGTGTAGAGATTCTCAAGGACGGTGCTTCGGCGATTTACGGTTCCGATGCCATTGCCGGGGTGGTCAATATCATACTGCGCAAGGATTTCGACGGTGTCGACATGTCCGGTCTCTACGGTCAGACCACTGAGGGTGATGCCGATGAAGGCCACGCCGGCTTCACGACGGGATTCACCGGTGACAAGGGTAATATCACCTTTGGTTTCGACGTGATCGATCGCAACCCGGTGTGGTCAAAGAACCGGGATATCAGCGAATCGTCGCTCGGGCCGATCGATGACCGCAGCAGAGCCGGTAACCCCGGCACCACGATTCGTGCTGCCGGTTTTCCGGAACCGGATCCGCGTTGTCCGCCGGACCGTATCAGTGCCGCAAAAGGTCCGTTCTGTCTATACGATTTCGGAGCCGACACCACCCTCATTCCAGAGACCCAACGGGTGGGCCTGACGGGGTCCGGTAACTACGACATCACCGATAGTCTCAATCTGTTCGCCCGCGCCAACCATACCTACTCCAAAACGGAACGCAACCTGGCGGCGTCGACCGGGAGTTTCGCCGTCAGCGGCAGCAACCCCAACACCATTTTTCCGGGCGAAGACGTCGATGTCATTTACCGCCTGCTGGAACTCGGCCCACGTACCGATGAATTCGAGACCGATGCCTACAACCTGCTCGCCGGCGTACGCGGGGTTGTCCGCAACTGGGACTGGGAGATCGGTGGCGGCTGGGGAAAGATCGACACCAACAGTAAGGGTACCTCCGGATACGCGACGCAGACCAGCATCCAGGGTGCGGTGGATGACGGTACCCTCAACCTGTACGGCCCCAGTCCGAATCTGGACGCTGATGCGCTCAGCTACCGGACCCGGCGCGACGGCGAGTCCAGACTTTACTTTTTTGATTTCAAGGCCGCTGCCGACGTGCTGCAGATGCAACACGGTGCGCTGTCCATGGCAGTCGGTGCCGAGTACAGGGACGAGGATTTCTCGGACCGATTCGATCCGGTTACCGAGAGCGGCGATGTGCTGGGTATCGGTGGCATCTCATCCGACGGTGACCGGCACGCCACTTCAGCCTTCATGGAGCTTTCGGTGCCGGCGCTCAGCGACGTGGAACTGCAGCTCGCGGGGCGCTATGACTACTACAGCGACTTCGGCAGCACCTTCAATCCGAAACTGGGTGTGAACTGGCGGCCGCTGGACAACCTGATGGTGCGCGCCAGCGCCGGTACCGGTTTCAAGGCACCGACCCTGCAGGAGTTGTACAGCGAAGAGATTTTTTCTTTCGAGAGCGTGTTCGATCCGGTCACCGGCGAAGTGGTTGAGGTACCGACACTGGCCAGCGGTAATGATGATCTTGATGCCGAGCAGTCGGATAACTACAGTCTCGGCCTGGTATGGGACGTAACGCGTGCCTGGGATATCGGTGTCGACCTGTGGAAGATCAAGAACAAAGACACGGTTACCAACGACCCGCAGTTCTATGTCAATAACAGCAACCTGTTTCCCGAGAACGTTATCCGTGATCCCAACGGCAACATCGTCGTGGTGTTCAGCCCGTTCCAGAATGTCGCGCAGCAGGAGATTTGGGGTGTCGATTTCGATACCGGTGTTGACTGGGCGGCCGGGCGTGCCGGTGATTTCCGCTTCAGCGTAACGGGCAGTTACCTGGGAGCCTTTGACGTGGAAGCTGTAAAGGGCGAGGGTTTCGACGATGTGGCCGGTGATGATGGACGTCCACGGGTACGCGGCCAGGGTATTATCGACTGGAACAGGGCTGTCTACGAAGCAAGTCTCACCGTCAACTATATCAGCGGTTACGATCGCCCGGATGCCGATGACTCGATCGGTGACTGGACGACAGTCGATACCCAGTTCAACTGGTCACCGCGGGCCCTGTCCGGCGGAACAGTCAGCCTGGGTGCGGAAAACCTGTTCAATAACCAGCCTTCCAAGGACCCGTTCCTCGAGGCCTGGCCCTTTTTCAACCGGGCTCTGCATAACCCGCGTGGCCGCTTCCTGTATCTGCGCTACCGGTATGTGTACGGGGGCTGAGTCCTGCCAAAGCCCAGCTAAACAGCAGCCGGATGGCGTGACAGTACCGGTGTTATGAAACTTCGCTTACCCAGCCTTCCCATCATTCTGCTTCTGGCGACTGGCGCCGGAGCGACGGGTTCCGTCTATGCCGCGAACCCGGTCAAGTCCGGTATTCAGCTGCAAGCTGAAACGGACCGTGCAGCGTTGCACTCGCAGAAACGCATCGATCAGCTGTCTGATGAAACCCGCGAGTTGCTGGAGGCCTACCGCCACGCGACACGCGAACTCGACAGCCTGCGCAGTTACGATGATCACCTGGAGCGCATGGTCGAAGCGCAACAAGAGGCGATTGCCCTGCTGGACGCGCAGCTGGACGGCGTTCAGCTCACGCAACGCGGTGTCATTCCCTTACTGGCACGCATGGTCGATTCGCTGGCCCGGTTTGTCGAACTGGATACCCCTTTCCTGCTGGACGAACGCCGTCAGCGCGTGGCCCAGCTGCGCGACCTGCTCCACCAGCCTGATGCCAGCCTGGCCGAAAAATACCGGCGCGTCATGGAAGCCTATCAGATTGAAACCGACTATGGCCGCAGCCTGGAAGCTTATCGCGCAACACTGGAAGCGGACAGCGGCGATCGTCGTGTGGACTTTCTTCGCGTCGGTCGGGTCGCGTTGCTGTACCGCTCGCTGGACGGCGTCGACGCGGGTGTCTGGGATCAGCGCACGAAATCCTGGCAGGTCCTTCCCCAACAGTATCGGTCTGCGCTCAAACAGGGTTTCCGGGTTGCCAGAAAGCAAATGACACCGGAGTTGCTGGTGCTCCCGGTACAGGCGCCGCAGGTGGTGCCGTGAGTTGGCTGAAAGTGCTCATCCTGCTGCTGGCGGCAGGCTGTTGCGCGCCGCTCAGTGCCCAGGACAGCGTTGCCGGCAGTCTGGATGAATTGCTCGAGCGGGTACGCAAGATGCAAAGCGTCGAGTCGACCGTCAACCACGACCGTGAACAGCGGTTCCTGGCCAAAAAACGTGAACAGAAACAAAATGTTGAGGAAGCAGAAGCCTTGCTGGCCGCCGAGCGGCGCCGGAGTGATGAACTCCAGCAGGCATTCGACGACAACGAGAAAAAGCTTGTCGAACTGGAGCGACGCCTGCGCGAACGGGCGGGTTCGCTCGCCGAGTTGTCCGGTATTTACCGCCAGGTGTGGGGAGATACCAGGGCGACCCTGGAGAACTCCCTGGTTACAAGCCAGCTGCCCGGGCGCAGGGCTGCGCTGGATGCGCTGGTATTGAAGCAGCAACTGCCCTCGATTGCACAGATGGAGGGGCTGTGGTTCGCGCTGCAGCAGGAAATGACCGAATCCGGCAAGGTGGTCAGCTATCAGGCGCAGGTTGTCGGCGCCGGGGGCGCTACACAGGCACAGCGGGTAACCCGGGTGGGACCTTTCAACGCGGTATCCGGCGATAGCTTCCTGCGTTACCTCCCGGCCAGCGGCACATTGCAGGAGCTGCCAAGGCAGCCCGTGGCGCGTTACCGCAGCATCGCCGGGAAACTGGCAACAGCCCGCCCGGGGATCGTGCCAATGGCTATCGATCCCGCCCGGGGCGTGGTTCTTGATCTGCTGGGACAGCTGCCGTCTTTGGGCGAGCGGCTCAGGCAGGGCCGGCTGATCGGCTATATTATTATCGCTATCACCGTAATCGGCATCCTGGTGGTGTTACAGCGCGCCTGGCATCTGTCGATGATCGGTCGAGGTATCAACAGGCAGCTTTCCAGTGAGCGTCCGGATCCAGCCAACCCGCTGGGGCGGGTCATGGCGGTTTACCATGACAACAGCGGGATCGATACGGAAACCCTGGAGCTCAAGCTGGACGAGGCTATTATCAAGAATACCCCGGCGCTGCAGCGCGGGCTGGCAACCGTCCGTATCATCGCCGTTATCGCGCCGATGCTCGGACTCCTGGGTACCGTCACCGGGTTGATTGAGACCTTCCAGTCCATCACGCTGTTCGGCACCGGGGATGCGCGACTCATGGCCGGGGGAATCTCCCAGGCGCTTATCACGACCGTGCTCGGTCTCAGTGCGGCAATTCCCCTGATACTGCTGCACACGGCCCTGAACAGCAAGAGCAGACGGCTGGTAGGCATTCTGGAAGAACAAAGCGCGGGGATTATCGCGACACACGCCGAGCGGGAGAGACATCATGCAGCCTGTGCGTGACCACCTTGAACTCATGCGCGACTTTTTCGAGTCCGGTGGTTATGTGTTGGGGGTGATCTTTGTCGTATCCCTGTTGCTGTGGGCACTGATCGTCGAACGCTATGTCTACCTGCGGCTGGTTTATCCGAAAGACCTGGGTCGACTGGTGGACAGCTGGCGCCTGCGCAGTGACCAGAGCTCGTGGTTTGCACATAAAATCCGCCTTGCCCTGATATACGATATGGCAACACGCCTGACCCGTTCGCAGGCGCTGATCAAAAGCCTGATCGCGATTTGTCCACTGCTTGGTTTGCTCGGCACAGTCACCGGCATGATTCATGTCTTCGACGCCATGGCCGTTCTCGGTACCGGTAATGCACGCGCTATGAGCGCCGGTATTTCGATGGCAACCATACCCACCATGGCCGGCCTGGTGGTCGCCTTGTCCGGGTTGTTTTTCAGTGCACGGCTGCGTCAGCTGGCTACGCTGGAACGCCAGAGGGTGGCGGATCTGCTGCGTGAATATGAGGGTGAATCGCCATGAGGAAAAAGAAGAGCCTGGAAGCGGACGAGGAGATCGATCTCAATATCACACCGATGCTGGATATCGTATTCATCATTCTTATTTTCTTTGTTGTCTCGACTTCTTTTATCAAGGAATCCGGTGTCGATGTCAGCCGCCCCGGCGCCAGCAGCGCGGAACGCAAGGAGCGTGGCAACATCATGGTCGGCATCACGTCTGATAACCAGGTATGGATTGACAGACGTCAGATCGACATCCGTGCTGTACGCGCAAACATCGAGCGTCTGCATGCAGAAAATCCGGAAGCCGCGGTGGTAGTCCAGGCAGACAAGGATTCGAAAACCGGTTTGCTGGTACAGGTGATCGACCAGTCGAGGCTGGCAGGTGTACAGGATGTATCGATCGCTGCGGCCGCGAATTAGCTGCCGTCATGCGCCTGCTTGCAGCCTTCATCCCGGCAGGACTGATTACCCTGGTTCTGTTCGCCCTGATGCAGTACCTGATAACAAGCGGTCGTCAGCCCTTGGCGCCACCCGCTCACACGGGCTTCGTGAATCTGATCCGGCTGCACACGGAGCGGGTTGTAGCCGATACCCCAAGCACGCGTTCCGCCCCCGGCCGCCGGCAACTGTCTGCAGACACACCACCACTCCCTGAGACACTGACTACCGAAGTGGAGCCTCCCCGCCCATCGGCGTTGGCCATCGCCGTGTCGGAACCGCCTCCACCGGAGCTGGCGGGTGGCCCCTATCTTGGTCACTTCGAGCCGCCAGCGCTGGCTGCCAAGGTGAAGCTGCCGGCACAGCAGGTGGTGCAGGGCGGGCAGGCCGATTTGTCTTCAGTCCTCACACCGGCACATACCGCAGGCGGTGCCAGGCCCGCTGCTGTCAACGCGGCCGGTCTGGCACCCGGATTTAACGGTACCGGCAAGGGTGACGGTGACCCCATTCCCCTGCTCAGAATCGAGCCCGCTTATCCGCGCAAGGCCGCCAGGAATCGCGAAGAAGGCTGGGTGAAGGTGGCATTCACCATCACCGAGCGGGGTACGGTCATCGATCCGGTGGTGCTGGAGTCGCGTCCGCGCCGGCTTTTCAACCGCTCTGCAATGGCTGCAATCCGCAAGTGGCGATTCAGGCCGAAAGTCGTAGATGGAACGCCGGTGCCAACGCGCGCCACCCAGCTCATCGAGTTCACTCTTGCTGCAGGTGGCCCGCGATGAAAAACACAGGGATACTGTTGCTGGCCGTATTTTTATCCGCCGCGCTGCTGGTCGAAGTCCGGGCGGCGGGGCAAGCGGCTTATCGCCTCAGCGAACGTACTTACCGGCAACTGTCCAGTGTGCACGAGCTCATGCAACAGCAACGTTATGACGAAGCGCTTGCCGGTCTTGACAGAATGCGCCCGCGGCTGGAACACAAAGCGCATGAGCACGCGCTGTTACTGCAGACCTACGGTCACCTGTTCGCTGACACGGCACAGTATCAACGCGCGGTCGATGCACTGGCTGGCAGCCTGGCGTTGAACGTCCTGCCGCAGCCGGCAACCGAGCGCACACTTTATGCACTGGCCCAACTGCAGATGGCGGTAAATGAGCCTGCGGCTGCGCTGGTCAGTCTGGATCGCTGGTTTCAGCTTGCTGAAGATCCGCCACCGGCTGCCCACGCGCTGGCCGGCGCGGCCTATGCACAGGTCCGACGCTACCCGGAGGCGGCAACCCAGCTGAGGAAAGCCATTGATCTCGATGGCAAGCCGCAAGAGAGCTGGTACCGACAGCTGCTTGCCGTTTACTACCAGTCCGGACAGTACCGGACTGCGGTGACGTTGCTGGAAGAGATGATCAGTCGTTTCCCGCAACAGGGGGACTACTGGCTGCAATTGTCCGGCGTTTATCGTGAACTCGGTGATGATGCGCAGGCGATGGCGGTTATGGAACTCGCCTATTTCCAGGGGCTCGTGGCCGGGGAGTCTGAACTGGTCAATCTGGCCAGCTTTTATCTGTACATGGGACTGCCGCATAAAGCCGCGCAGTTGCTGGACAAAGCGCTCGAGGAAGGCAGTGTGAGGCCAAGCGCAGACAACTGGCAGCTTGTCATTGATGCCTGGATGCAGGCCAGGGAGACAGATCGGGCGCTGGCCGCCAGCGAACGCGCGCTTGAGTCTGTACAGCACGCCGATCTGCACCTCAAGCGCGCCCGGCTGCTGGCCGATAAGGAACGATGGCCTGATGTGATTGCCGCAATCGAGCAGGCGTTTGCCGGCACCGGGCTTACCTCACCGGGTAAAGCCCATCTCCTGCAAGGTATCGCCCACTACAACCTGGACCAGCCCGCCAGGGCACAGTCCTCATTCGGCCGTGCCAGGTCGTTTGCCGACAGCGCGGACCAGGCCCGCCAATGGCTCGGCGCCACCCACACGCCCGCCGTGGATCATTACGCGAGTGCACATTCAAGTCATTGATAGCGCAGACGATACAAAACCAGACATCTTTAATTAAAACGTGACTCCGCCAGCACCGAGGCCGGCCAACCGACAGACACGGAGATAGGGTGAATAGAAGTGCGCGGCATATCCTGTTTGTGGAAACAGAGGGCGATACTCTACAGGCTCTCATGCGCACTTTTGCCGGCAGCCACGACGACTGGCACATTGTGCGTATCGCCGAGGCCGACGCCGCGCTGGAGATATTGTCGCAGCGTGCGTTCTGCGTGGTGATGGCAAGCTTTGCTGCAAAGACAGGAGATTGCGAGCACTTTCTGCAACAAGTTCAGAGCCATGCCCCTGCGGTAATACGATTCGCACTGTTACCGGATTCTGTCGGGGCCGACGGCTTTGCCGGCCTGGAGTCCGCCTTTCAGTGCTTCCCCGCGCACTGTCCATCATCTGAAATCGCGGTCGCGATCAGCCGCGGTATAGATGTCTGGAGACAGTGCCGGAAGAATGTGCGGCTCTCCGGGCTGCTCTCCAGTCTTCGTACTATTCCAACGCCACCGCGTCTGTACTTCGAGATTCGCGAGGCACTGAACGCACCGGACTGCGACGCAAGAAGTGTTGCATCCATCATAGGCCGTGATCCTTCGGTCTCGGCAAGATTACTCAAGGTTGCCAACTCGGGATTCTATGCGGTACCGCGCAGCGTCACCGACCTTCGCGACGCAATCACCTTTCTGGGTACCGACACCGTGTTAACGCTGGTGCTTGCGTGTCATGTATTCACCCGCCTGCCTGTCCCTGGTGTCAATCTGGATGCGCTGTGGAAACACAGCCTCACGGTCTCAGCGATGGCGCAACAGATCGCGATACAGGAAGGCGGTGACCGGCTCACCGTCAATACGGCAGGTGTCGCCGGTCTTCTGCATGATATCGGGGAGTTGATTCTGCTCGCCAACCTGCCGGATATTTACTATCCCATGATTCGCAACCTGGCCGGCGACGAGGACGCCCTGCTGGCGATGGAGCTTGAGCATTTTGGCGTTACCCACGCACAGCTCGGTGCCTATGTGCTCTCACTCTGGAGCCTGCCAGACGCTGTGGTCGAAGCCGTTGCACTGCACCACGACTGCTCGAGACACGCCGGGGATACGGCGTCCCTGATGAATAAAGCCGTTTTTGCCGCCGAGCGATTTCTGCAGGAAGAATCGTCTGCTTACGATGACAGCGGAGCGAACAACCGGGAACTGGAATGCGTTCTCGGTAGCTCGCAGGAGAAAATCCAGCACTGGAGAGAGGCATGTCTTCAACTGTTGACCAAGACTATCTAAGCGCGGGCAAAGCAGCTTCCACAGCCTGAGCCAGCAAAGCAAAGCGGTATTATAGACATGCGCTCGAGACAAGCTCTGCAAAACTATCTCCTGTCGGTACGGTGTGTGACCGGGGCCGATACAGCATCCCTGTTCGTCTCTGCCGGTGCTGATCAGCGTCCGGACTTTGTCCTGCACGAAGGTGCTCTGTCACCCGTCCCGGAACTGGAAACCGAAGCGCAGGCCGCGCAGCTGGCCATGCGGGTGTTGTACTCCGAAGCGGATCATCAGCGCCGCGCCGCACAACCGCTGCTGTATTTTCAACACAGCAGCGCCGCTGGTGGGTACCTGCTTGGTTTAGACATCGCCAGAATCCAGGCTGTGATTGCAGATACCAGACCGGTTGCCCCCGATCAGTGTCGCAGGCCTCCGGCGTTGCCGAGCGATAGCGCCAAACAGCAATATCTGTGGGTCGGGCTACGCTATAACAGCGGGTCCTCGCAGGCGCACTTTATCGCAGACCACTTCAAGCGTGTGGAGGCGTTCATTTGCGACGTGCCTGACTGCGG
>JBDNAP010000576.1:0-4443 GCA_039768325.1 Thiogranum sp. | reverse complement strand
CTGCTGACGGTTCTGCCGCTGTGGCGGGAATTCGATCCGCTGCCGGTGCTGGCCGCGACTACCAGGAAAAAGAAGCGCAAATCGGCCGATGACTGTAAAGATTCCCGGCAAACCAACGACATAGAGTCAGAGAGTATCTTTTCTTCGAACGAGACAGTCTGATGGCGTGGTTTACACCAACAAGGAAAGTCAGCTTTGGGCTGGTCATGTTGACTGTCAGTCTGCTGTTGCTCGGTGATCTGATCGGTGTTGTGCCCAATGAGGATCGCGGGCTTCTCGACGGTCGTAAAAAGTTCTGCGAGTCCCTTGCGGTACAGTTTTCCATGGCGGTTAATCGCGATGAGACGGACCTTATCCACGCCACGCTGGATGCCCTGGTGGCGAGGGAAGACGACGTCGTGTCAGCGGCAATTCGAACTGCCAATGGGCGCGTCCTTGCGGAGAGTGGTGATCACGCTACCCACTGGAATGATATTCCTCTGGGCAAATCCACCTCTACACATGTCCAGGTGCCTGTCTTTCAGGGCGAACGACGTTGGGGTACCGTAGAGGTTACCTTTCGCGACCTGCAGGGGAGCGGTTTACTGCTGGGTATCAGTTACTCGCTCTTTCCCCTCATCATTTTCTTCGCAATTGTCGGGTCTGCTGCCTATCTGTTTTTCATCAAGCGAACCTTGCGCGAACTCGACCCCCGCTCGGTGATTCCCGAGCGCGTCAAATCGGCCTTCAATGCCCTCGCCGAGGGCCTGGTGATCATGGACGAGAAAGAGCAGATCATCCTCGCCAATACCAGTTTTGCCGATAAGCTCGAGTCTTCGGACGACGTCCTGCTCGGCCGTAAGCTGTCTGAGCTGGCCTGGGTGGGTGAGAGCGAAAACAGAGAGCCGGTGCCTTTCCCGTGGGAAGTCACATTAGCAGAGAATAAGCGTCGCAAAGGTGTTCCCCTGAAGTACGAGAGCCGGCGCGAGGGTACGCATACCTTCATGGTGAATACGGCTCCCATTACCGACGGTAAAGGCGCCGTGCGCGGCGTACTTGCGACCTTTGATGACTTGACCGATCTGGAAAAGAAGCAGGTGGAGCTTAAGCAAACGGTCACTCAGCTGCAGAAATCGCGCACCGAGCTACAGGAAAAGACGGTAGAGCTCGAGTATCTGGCGACCCGGGATTCCCTGACCGGTTGTCTCAACCGGCGTGCCTTTTTTGAAAAGGCCGAGTTCCTGTTTCTGACGGCGACCCAGAACAACACCGAGCTGACCTGCATCATGGTCGATATCGATCACTTCAAATCGATCAACGACCGCTACGGACATGCGACTGGCGACAAGGTCATTCAGTTAGTGACAGGCGAACTGAGATCCAATGCGCGGCCCGACGACCTGGTGGGGCGTTACGGCGGTGAGGAGTTCTGCATCATTTTACCGGGTGTGGGCTGCGCAGATGCAGTGGTAATTGCGGAGCGGCTCAGGATCCGCGTTAAAGGCGCCTCTCAGGGGCGTTTTACGGCTTCGGTACGTATTACCGCGAGTTTTGGCGTCGCCGCACTCACCGAGGATATCGGTAACCCGGGTGAGCTTGTCAACTGTGCCGACAAGGCGCTTTACACGGCCAAGGAAAGCGGGCGCAATCGTGTGGTGGCCTGGGGTGACGAGCAGGTCTCCGGCGAGCCGCAGGCTGCAGACCATGAGTCAGGGCAGGCTGTGAGTGATAGCCAGGCCGGAGACATCGACCTGGCGGCCAAGAAGCTGTCTGCACGGGTGGCCGAATCGCGCGATCTCACGCAGCTGCAAAGCAGGATTAAGGAGCTGGAAGAAGAGCTCAACTATGCCCAGAGTAACCTCACACAAAAAGACGGCCGGGATACGGTCACCGGACTACCGAGCCGGCTGCTGTTCCACGATCGGGTCAGTCAGGCACTGGCGCGAGGTCAACGCTACGACCGGATCGCGGCGATTATTGTGCTCGACATCGATATGTTTCAACGCATTAACGACGCGCTGGGATTTGTCGTCGGCGATCAGCTGCTGAGAAAGGCGGCCGATCGGCTGGTGGAGATTTTGCGGGATACGGATACAGTATCACTGCTGGATGATCACTCGGCGCGTCCGACGGTATCACGCACCGGCGCCGACGAATTCGGCATCCTGCTGACCGATTTGAACGACAGCGATATGGTGACATGGATCGTCAAGCGCGTTCTCGACAATATGGCGAAGCCCCTGGAAATCGACGGCCACGAGTTATTTCTGACCTGCAGTGTGGGCATCAGTCTCTATCCACATGACGGCGATAGGGCCGACGTGTTGATGCAGAACGCGAACGCAGCACGATACAGCGCAAAGCAGCATCTGAGTCGAAACAATTACGCTTTCTACTCGGCTGACCTCAACCAGTCGTCCTACAAACATCTGTGGTTCGAAAGTCAGCTGCATCATGCGCTGGAACAAGGTGAGCTGTCACTCCAGTACCAGCCCAAGATCAACTTGCAGACGGGCAGGGTGACGAGCATGGAGGCGCTGATCCGCTGGGACAATCCGAAACTCGGCTCCGTGTCACCCGTCGACTTTATTCCCGTGGCAGAGCGGACCGGGCTGATCAACGAGATCGGCGAGTGGGTCACCCGCACGGCCTGTCGTAAGGCCAGGCAGTGGGTCGATGCCGGTTTCGTCGATGTCGGTGTGGCGGTGAATCTGTCGGCATTGCAGTTCCGTCAGAATGACCTCCACGAAAGAATCATCACGACGATGCAGGCCGCAGGTCTGGAACCGCAGCTTCTGGAGGTGGAAATCACGGAATCGGTGGTGATGGAAAACTATGACATGGCAATCAGAATACTCGAGGAACTGCACCATGCCGGCATCCATCTTGCCGTGGATGATTTCGGTACTGGTTACTCGTCGCTGGCCTATCTCAAGTATCTGCCGCTCCATACCCTGAAAATTGATCGTTCTTTCCTCAGCGGTACGGTCCCCGACAAACAGGACGAGCTTATTATCACGGCAATCATCGCCATGGCTCACAGCATGGGACTGGGGGTGGTCGCGGAGGGCGTGGAAAACACGGCACAGAAGGCTTTTCTTGCCGGCCTGGGCTGCGACGAGATACAAGGCTATTTAATCAGTAAACCGGTGCCGGAAGATGCCGTGCTCTCGCTGCTGAGGCGACATAACGGCGAGGATCTGCCCGCCCGCCGGGCACGCATACCGGCGTAGCCTGGATTTCTGATCACCCTGCAGACTGCTGTCGCATAGACATTACCGGAACGCCACTGCAGGGCCCCCGACTACCATGCAAGCCTGCTTGTTGCGACTCAGCTCGTCGCAGATGCTGCGCGCCGCCGCCTGCGTCAAGGGTCCGCCCTGGACCCGATAGCAGCTTATCCCGTTGACACGAGCAGATTCCACGCTGAGTTGCAGCTTGCCGAGGATGGCGGGGTGCCGGTTCAGATACTGTTGCCACATCTCGCGGGCACGCGCTTCACTGCGCATTGCCGCGAGCTGGACCCTGAATCCTGCCAGGTGGCGTGGGCGTTCTGCCTGCCCGGCGACGGTCGATGCAGCTTCAGCTGCGCCTGAGGCAGACACTGACGAGGCTTTCAAGGACGGCAGATAGCTCAGCGCGGCGAATAGCACGGCGTCGGGTAGCGGATCATCAGCACGCCGCGAGGCTTCGTCTGACTGACGGTGCGCCACGGCGCTGCTCACGGCCGGGGTGGCCCCGTCTCGCGCACCGTGTGCGATGAGGAGCTGCGCCACAGCGCCATGACCGTTTCGCTTCGCCCAACCAAGTGGGGTTATGCCGCCACGGGTCCGATGGTTGATATCCGCGCCCTGCATAATCAGCAGCTCGACGACGCTGCTGTGACCACGATAGGCGGCCTGGTGCAACGGTGTATTGCCATTGTCGACTGCGGCATCGACATCAGCACCGCGGGCGATGAGCTGTGCGGCAATAGTCTCTCGACCGTGAAATGCGGCCCAGTGCAGCGCTGTATCGCCCTGCAGCCCCTGTTGGTGCACATCGGCACCGCTATCGATGAGTCGGGCGATACGCCCGGCCTGGTCCGCCCGGGAAGCATCCAGAAGAGGACCCGCTGCAGCGGGCATTGTCCCCCAGCAGCTTAATACAATGAGGCTGAAAAACCGTCGCATTCAGGTACCGCATTCGGATTCGATAAGCGACTGTAACACTTTGCGCGCCCAGCGAAAACAGTGACTTGACACAGATGTGCTGTGGGCGTGGGAAGCACCCCTCTCCCAAGTCGGTGGCGGTGAATGCGGCAGGCAATCGTTAGCGGGCACGAGCTTCGCTTTCCACTGCTGCTTCCGGTATAGTACACGCCAGTCTGGTGCACTTCGGTCTGCATCCGAGTCCTCGCGGTAACCCCTTCCGGCAAACCTCGAACATCAACAACCGTATTCCGCCTAGACCGTCCCGGGACAT
>JBDNAP010000100.1:0-5001 GCA_039768325.1 Thiogranum sp. | reverse complement strand
GGTGTGGTGCGTGTGCATCCGGCGAGCGCCAAGATGTACCAGGGCCAGTATCAGGGTGATATCAAAATGGATGTGCGGGGCAAGCAACCGAAGATTTCAATGAACGAAACCCTGGCCGGTGTACAGGTGGGGCCGTTGCTCAAGGATCTGACCGGTAAGGACAACCTGACGGGCAGGACCCAGGCCAGCGCCAACCTGGTGACCAGCGGGCAGACGCCGGATGATTTCAAAAAAACACTCAATGGCAAAATTACCTTTGCCTTTACCGATGGGGCGGTGAAGGGTTTTAACCTCGCCGCGATGATTCGCAAGGCGCAGGCCACGATCAATGGCCAGCCGCCACCGGCCGAGACGGAGCCCAACCAGACCGATTTTTCTGAGGTCACCGGTACCGCCAGTGTCACCAACGGTATCGTGCGTAACCGCGACCTGATGGCAAAAAGCCCCCTGCTGCGGGTGGAGGGTACAGGCGATATCGATCTGCCGCAGGAAAGCCTCGACTACCTGGTGACGGCCAAAGTCGTCGGCAGTCTGGAAGGCCAGAGCGGCAAGGGTCTGGCTGATTTGAAGGGGATCCCGGTCCCGGTTCAGCTCAGCGGGACGTTTGCTGAACCCAAGTACAAAATCCGCCTCGACAAGGCCTTGCAGGAGTCTGCGGAGAAAAAAGTCAAGGACAAGGCCGAGAAAAGGCTGGGCAAGGAGCTGGAAAAAAGAGGGCTCGGTGACCAGGTCGATCAGCTCAAAGGGCTTCTCGGTAGATGAGAACCGCGGGGTTGCTGGTCTGGCTGCTGTGTAGCGCCCCGGCAGCCGCTGGTACTATTCACAACGCCGCCGTCACCTACCAGAGCGGCAGTTTTATTGTTGAAGTGGACGCACTGCTCGATGTTGCAGAATCCAGAGCGCGGGCGGTGTTGACGGACTACCAGCACCTTGAGCGCTTCATACCCGCTGTCGAACGCAGCGAAATCCTCAACACGCGCGAGCCCGGGAATTATCGGCTGCGATCCGTCACCCAGACCTGTCTGTGGTTTTATTGCAAACGCCTCACGCGGGTGCAGGATCTTGTCGAAGCGCATGATGGCTCTATAACGGCCATTGTCGTTCCGGAACAGAGTGATTTCAGCTACGGCACTATGCACCTTAACCTGTGGCAGGAAGTGGCTGGCACCCGCATCCTGGTACGTTCCGAAGCAGCGCCGGATGTCTGGATTCCACCGCTGCTTGGTCCCTGGTTGATCAAGCGGGCGTTGCGTGCCGAGGCGGTGCAGACAGTGTACAACCTCGAGCGGATGGCCGCAGAGGCGCCGTTACCGAGGGATGGGTCACCTGAAAGCAGCCTTTCGCATTAAGTATTCCATGCCGTGCCTGGGATTCGTGTGACAGCGTGCTGAACGTAGAAGAAGCAAAAATCGGCATTATCGGCCTGGGCTATGTCGGGCTGCCACTGGCGGTAGAGTTTGGCAAACAATTACCGACCGTGGGCTACGATATTCAGCGCGGACGTATCGACGAATTAAGGGATGGCAGGGACAGCACCCTTGAAGTGGACGCGGCTGAGTTGGCGTTAGCCGGCCAACTGAGTTTTACCGATCGGTTTGTTGGCCTCGAGACCTGCAATGTCTTTATCGTTGCCGTACCGACCCCGGTCGATCGATTCAAGCGGCCGGATCTGTCAGGCCTGGAAGCCGCCAGTGGAAGCCTGGGCCGAATTCTCAAGCCGGGTGATGTCGTCATTTTCGAATCGACAGTCTACCCCGGTGTCACCGAGGATCTGTGCGTGCCGATTATACAGTCGCTATCCGGCCTCACGGTGAATAAGGATTTCTGTGTCGGTTACAGTCCGGAACGTATCAACCCCGGAGACAGGCAGCACCGGCTTGGCGGCGTTGTGAAGCTTACTTCGGGCTCGACGCCTGACGCGGCGGACTTTATTGATGCCCTGTATCGCAAAGTGATTCCGGCCGGTACCCACAAAGCCAGCAGTATCCGTATTGCAGAAGCCGCCAAGGTTATCGAAAATATACAGCGCGATGTGAATATCGCCTTGATCAACGAGCTGGCACTGATTTTCAACCGTCTCGGCATCGATACCCTGGAAGTGCTGGAAGCCGCCGGCACCAAGTGGAACTTTCTGCCCTTTCGCCCCGGCCTGGTCGGTGGTCACTGCATCGGTGTCGATCCCTACTACCTGACGCATAAGGCGCAGGAGATCGGCTACCATCCCGAGGTCATTCTGGCCGGGCGGCGTATCAATGACGGCATGGGCGCCTATGTTGCCGCGCAGGTATTCAAGCTCATGAACCGGTCACATCTGCAGGTCTGTGATTCCCGGGTACTGGTGATGGGCTTGACGTTTAAGGAGAACTGCCCGGATTTACGGAATACCGGTGTCACCGATGTCATCAAACAACTGCAGGGTTACAACATCAAGGTGGATGTTTATGATCCCTGGGTTGATCCGCGGCAAGCGGAGCGGGAGTATGGCATTCAGCTGGTGACGGAGCCGGGACCAGGTCGCTACGATGCCATTGTGCTTGCCGTTGCGCATCACCAGTTCCATGCGCTGGGGGCAAAGGCTATCCGTGCCTTCGGCAAGGAAAACAGCATATTGTATGACGTCAAGCACGTGCTGGAGGCCAGCGAAGTTGACGGCCGTTTATAAGATTTAAACGTAAAGGGGTAGGTATGAAAATTTTAATCACCGGTGCAGCCGGGTTTATCGGCAGTGACCTGGCGTTACGTCTGCTGGAACGCGGTGACGAAGTCATCGGCATCGATAATCTGAACGACTACTACGACCCCGCCTTGAAAAAGGCGCGCCTGGCGCGTGCCGCAGATAAACCCGGCTTTACGGATATTCGTATCGACCTCGAAGACCGTGACGGCATCGCTGAGGTGTTTGTCAAACACAAACCCGATGCCGTGGTGAACCTTGCGGCCCAGGCGGGCGTGCGTTACTCGCTGCAAAATCCGAATGCCTACATTGATACCAATGTGGTCGGTTTCATGAACATTCTCGAGGGCTGTCGCTATAACGGTGTGCAACACCTGGTCTACGCGTCCAGCAGCTCGGTGTACGGCTCCAATACCAGCATGCCGTTTTCGGTGCACGACAATGTGGACCACCCGGTCAGTATCTACGCGGCCACTAAAAAAGCCAATGAACTGATGGCCCATACATACAGCCACCTTTACCGCTTGCCGACCACCGGCTTGCGCTTCTTTACCGTTTACGGTCCCTGGGGACGGCCGGACATGGCATTGTTTCTGTTTACCCGCAAGATTCTCGCCGGTGAGGCGATCGATGTATTCAACTACGGAAAGCATCGCCGCGACTTTACCTATATCGACGATATTGTCGAAGGTGTGATTCGTACCCTGGACCGCGTTCCCGAGCCCAATCCGGACTGGTCTGGCGATCACCCTGATGCCGCCAGCAGCACAGCGCCCTATGCCTTATACAACATCGGCAACAACCAGCCGGTGGAGCTGATGCACTACATCGAAGTGCTTGAAGACTGTCTGGGCATGAAAGCCGAGAAGAATCTGTTGCCCCTGCAGCCGGGTGATGTGCCCGACACCTATGCCGACGTCCAGGATCTGGTGCGCGATGTCGCTTACAAGCCGGATATGTCGGTGCAGCAGGGAGTGGCCAACTTTGTCGCCTGGTACCGGGATTATTACAAGGTCTGATGACAGGTCGCGGCCTGCCACCTGCGTTTGTTATCCAAACATAGTCAATATTGATGCCGTCCCCCGATTTTGCCCAGCGACTTTTGAAATGGTTCGACAGCCACGGTCGTAAGGATCTTCCCTGGCAACAGCAACCGACGCCCTATCGTGTCTGGGTATCGGAAATCATGTTGCAGCAGACGCAGGTGCAGACGGTCATTCCGTACTACCAGCGTTTTATGCAGCGTTTCCCGACCTTGCAGGCCCTTGCCGGCGCATCGCTCGACGAGGTGCTGCACCACTGGTCAGGCCTGGGCTATTATGCGCGCGCGCGCAATCTTCACAAAGCGGCACGGCAGATTCGTGACGAGTCGGGCGGCTGTTTGCCTGAGCTGCTTGAGGACCTGGTTCAACTTCCGGGGATAGGCCGTTCCACCGCCGGCGCCATTCTGTCGCTGGCCTGCGGTCAGCACCACGCCATTCTGGACGGTAACGTCAAACGTGTGTTGGCGCGCTACCATGCGCTGGAGGGGTGGCCCGGTAAAACAGCGATACTGAAACAACTATGGTCCTTATCTGAAGCCGTTACACCGACCCGGCGTGTCGGGGACTATAATCAGTCGATCATGGATCTGGGCGCCACCGTCTGTGTCCGCGGTAGACCGGTGTGTGAGCGCTGCCCCCTGCAGGCAGCTTGCAAGGCTTTCCAACAGGGGCGCCAGCAGGCGTTGCCATCGCCACGGCCACGCCGGGACCTGCCGGTGCGTGCTGTGCAGATGCTGCTGCTGGTCAGTCCCGGGCAGGAGGTGTTCCTGGAAAAACGACCGGCCACCGGCATCTGGGGCGGCTTGTGGAGTTTTCCTGAATTTACCGATCGCGGGGCCCTACAAAACTGGTGCGACCAGAACAATATCCCGTCGGGCGCGGAAACGGAGATCTGGCCGGTGGTTCGACATACTTTCAGCCATTTCCATCTGGATATCACGCCGTGCTGTATAAAACTGCAAAACCCCGTGGGTTCTGTCATGGAAGCCGATCGGGGAGTCTGGTATAACGCCTTGAATTGCGGGGCGCTCGGCCTGGCTGCGCCCGTACAACGTTTGCTGACGCGACTGCAGAAGTCGAATCGAGGAGAAGACAGGTATGGCTCGTATGGTGCAGTGTGTGAAACTGGGTAAAGAGGCGGAAGGCCTGGACCGGCCGACCTATCCGGGCGAGCTGGGGAAGCGTATTTTCGAGAATGTGTCAAAGCAGGCCTGGCAGCAGTGGATGCAGCAACAGACCATGTTGATTAACGAATACCGCCTTTCCCCGATTGAACCGAAAGCG
>JBDNAP010000099.1:0-9902 GCA_039768325.1 Thiogranum sp. | reverse complement strand
GATATAGCCACGATGTGGATAGCCGCCAACAGCTAATGGCCGAATAAATTCGGCCCTACAGAGGAAAAGCCGCCTTAACTTAGTGCCATTCAGTTATAGATGTTTTCCGGTTTCTGTATCGTACAATAGAAGGCTACAGATAGTCGCCGCTGATACAAGTAAGGACGATCAGCGCAAATGTGGTGATCTATGATGGCTATCGACCTGCCCCTTAAACTGCTGGTCCGGGAAGACGACGCCGGTCAGGTGTGGATCGCCAATAACGATCGGGGTTCCCTGGAAAACGGCATACAATAACCGACCATGACACGGTCGTGGAAAAGATCCGCAAGGCGATGAGGCATTTTACCACCGCGGCTACCGCCAGATAATGTTACAGGCGCTTGCACGATGCGAATCGTGAACAGTGTCCTGGGGGATGCAACGGGGGGGCGTTGGCAGGTGGTGTGCGATTACAGCCGCATCCTGAGCCAGCGCGGCCATACCGTGCTGATGTTACTGGGTGAAACGCATCCACCGGATCTGGACACAATCCCCACCGGGGTAAGCGTGGACCTTATCCGCAACCGTGGTCATTACGACTATCCGGCAGCCTGGTCGGTGGCACGGCGATTACGGGATTTTGCTCCGCATCTGGCGGTTGCGCACTGCAGCCGGTCGGTCGCCCTGCTGAAGCGCGCCACCCGGGGTATCGCCCCGGTCGTGGCCGTGACTCACAGCAATAAGGTCAGGCGCCTGTTGCCGGCAGACGCCTATCTGCCCTTGACGTCCCACATCGAGCGGATCATAAAACGGGCTGGCAAAGTGTCGCGCAGCAAACCCTGCTTCGTCATACCCAACATGATCGCCCTCGGGGCGTCAGCGTTACCGCCAGTCCGGCAGTGTCACCGTCCGCTGCGAATTGGTGCCCTGGGGCGGTTCGACAAAGTCAAGGGATTCGATGTTTTTATAGAAGCTTTGAGCTTGTTGCGTGCGCGCGGTTTGCCGTTCGAGGCCGTACTTGGCGGTAGTGGAATCGAGCGGCAGCAATTAATCGGGCAAACCCGTCGGCTCGGTTTGACTGGTCGACTGAGCTTCCCCGGCTGGATCGCTCAGGTCGACAGATTTCTTGCCGAGGTCGATATTCTGGTGGTACCGGCGCGTGCGGATGCCTTCGGTCTGACGCCGTTGCAGGCGGCGGGTGCCGGGCTCCCGCTGTTACTGTCAAAGGCGTCCGGCCACCGTGAAATGTTCGTCGATGAAGCCGAGGCGCTGTTCTGTGAAGTCGGGGACCCGCGATCCACGGCGGAGCAATTGGTGCGCTTGATGGGGGATCCCGAACTGGCAGATCGCCTTCGACAGGCGGCCTATCAGCGCATGGTACGCGACTACAGCGCCACGGCGGTTAGCGATAAACTGGTGTATGCCTTAGAAACTATTAATAAAAATTGGATAAAAAATAACTAACCATATAATAATACATCACACTAATTATATAGCCATCTATAATTATATGCGGCACAGGCCGAAAAGTGCGACCATCCGCCCGCTGGACTGCGCCATACACGGAGAGTACAAAAGAGATAGGTTAAACCCGCGGATTCAGAGTATAATTTCCCACCTTTTCACTTGGGTATAGCCGTGGATTTCAAGCGTAATTTTGCCGTTATTGTGGTGGGCGGCGGTCATGCAGGGACCGAAGCGGCGCTGGCTGCGGCGCGCAGTGGTGCCGACACCCTGTTGCTGACCCATAACATCGAAACCCTCGGACAGATGAGTTGCAACCCGGCCGTCGGCGGCATCGGCAAGGGACATCTGGTCAAGGAGATCGATGCCATGGGGGGTGTCATGGGCCAGGCAGCCGACCATGCAGGTATCCAGTTCCGGCGCCTGAACGCCAGCAAAGGACCCGCGGTAAGAGCCACCCGCTGCCAGGCGGACCGGCAGCTCTACCGGCAGGCTGTGCGCGCAAAGCTCGAAAACCAGCCCCGGCTGTCGTTGTTCCAGCAGGCGGTTGATGACCTGATAGTCGAAGGCGAACAGGTCACAGGCGTTGTCACCCAGATGGGGCTGCGCTTTTTTTCCGACACTGTGGTATTGACGGTCGGTACCTTTCTGGGTGGACGCATTCATATCGGTCTGTCGAACTATGAGGGAGGCCGGGCCGGTGATCCACCGGCCAATGCCCTGGCGCGTCGCTTGCGCGAGTTGCCCTTCCGGGTTGAACGACTGAAGACCGGGACTCCGCCGCGACTCGATGGCCGCAGTCTTGATTACAGCAAGCTGCGGGAGCAGCCCGGTGATACTCCCGTGCCGAGCTTTTCCTTTCTGGCCACCGGCCGGGAGCACCCGCAACAGATCTGCTGTTACCTGACCGCGACCACCGAGCGTAGCCACGATATCATTCGCAAGGGTCTTGATCGTTCACCCCTGTATTCAGGTTTGATAGAGGGTGTCGGACCCCGCTACTGCCCTTCCATTGAAGACAAGGTACAGCGTTTTTCCGATAAGGCCTCTCACCAGATTTTTGTTGAGCCGGAAGGACTGTGCACCCACGAGATTTATCCCAATGGTATCTCCACCAGCCTGCCGTTTGATGTGCAGAACGATCTGGTGCATTCCGTGCCCGGTTTTGAACATGCCCATATCACCCGGCCCGGTTATGCCATTGAGTATGATTTTTTTGATCCGCGTGACCTGACGGCAGCGCTGGAAACCAGATTTATTGCCGGACTGTTTTTTGCCGGACAGATCAATGGCACCACCGGCTACGAGGAAGCCGCAGCACAGGGCCTGATTGCAGGCCTCAATGCAGCACGCCGGGCCAAAGGTGAAGACAGCTGGAGTCCGCGCCGTGACCAGGCTTATATGGGGGTGATGATAGATGACCTGATTACCCGCGGCACCAGTGAACCCTACCGGATGTTTACCAGCCGTGCTGAATACCGACTATTGTTGCGTGAAGATAATGCCGACCTGCGGCTCACCGAAACCGGCTATCACCTCGGCCTGGTTGAAAAGGACCACTGGCAGCGCTTTTACGAAAAGCGGGAAGCCATACAGCAGGAGCAGCAACGCTTGCACAGGCTCTGGGTCAGGCCGGAAACACCGGCGTCGCGCCAGTTGGCGATAGATCATGGAGAGGTGCTTAAAAACGAACAGCGGGCCGCGGAGCTGTTGCGGCGGCCGGCATTGAATTACCGCGGCCTGATGCAGTTGCCGGGACTCGGCCCGGGTGTTGAAGATGCGAAGATCGCTGAACAAGTGGAAATCCAGGCCAGGTATCACGGTTATATCGAACGCCAGCAGCAGGAAATCGAACGCCAGCGGCGCAACGAGCACAAAGCCCTGCCGGCTGATTTTGATTACCATCGGGTGCAAGGGTTGTCCGCGGAAGTCAGAGAAAAATTGATCGCAACTTACCCCGAGACCATCGGACAGGCTGCGAGAATCCCCGGGGTAACGCCGGCGGCCATTTCGCTGCTGTTGGTTCATCTTAAAAAAGCCGGCCTGTCGCGTAAAACAGCTTGAGCAGGACTGTTGGCTGGCTATGCATTTGACGTCTCTGCAACAGGACATCCAGCAGGGCTGCACAGCGCTGCAAATCGGCGTGACCGACGCGGCCGTAGAAAAGCTCGCCGGATTCATCGGCTTACTCGAAAAATGGAACCGTGTTTACAATCTCACCGCGGTACGCGATCCGCAGGCTATGGTGGTACGTCATATCTTCGACAGTCTGGTTGTGCTGCCCTTCCTGAAACAGGGGAACCTGCTGGATGTGGGGACCGGGGCCGGCCTGCCGGGTTTGCCCATCGCCGTTGCCAGACCGGAGTTGCCGGTTACGCTGCTCGATGCCAATGCGAAAAAGCTGCGTTTTGTGCGCCAGGCAGTGTTTGAGCTGGGACTGGTCAACGTAGAAGTGGTACAGAGTCGCATGCAGGAGTATCAGCCGGCGCGGTCATTTGATATGGTGATCAGCCGGGCGGTGGCGAACCTGGCTGAGCTGTACCGGCAAACCGCCCGCCTGGTCCGTCCCGGCGGCCGGATTTTATTTATGAAAGGCAGCCTGCCCGCAGAGGAAATACAGGCACTGGAACCGGGCCGTGAAACGTTGCATATTGAACGCCTGAAAGTACCCGGATTGCAGGCGGAGCGTCATCTGCTCTGGATGGAAAAAACATTGGAGTCTTCCACCGAAACATGAGTCGCATCATAGCCATTACCAATCAGAAAGGTGGTGTGGGTAAAACCACGACCTGCGTTAATCTTGCTGCATCACTGGCGGCCACGCGCCGCCGGGTCCTGCTGGTCGACCTGGATCCGCAAGGTAACGCAACCATGGGCAGTGGCGTAAACAAGCATGAGGTGGAACTGGGTGGTTACCAGCTGTTGCTGGAAGAGACTCCGATAGCAGATATCATTGTTGATGCAGGCACGTCGGGGTTTAAGCTGTTGCCCGGAAACAGCGACCTGACCGCAGCGGAAGTTCAGCTCATGCAGCTCGACGAGCGCGAAACCCGCCTGGGCAGACGCCTGCAACCGGTTGCCGACCAGTATGACTATGTTCTGATCGACTGCCCCCCGTCACTCAATATGCTGACACTGAATGCGCTGACAGCGGCAGACGCCGTGTTCATCCCCATTCAGTGCGAATATTATGCGCTGGAAGGCCTGAGCGCCCTGATGGAAACGGTGCGACAGATCCGCGAAGCAGTCAATCCAAAGCTCGAAATCGAAGGTCTGCTGCGTACCATGTTCGATGCACGTAACAATCTCGCCAATGAGGTTTCCCAGCAGCTGCTGGACCACTTTGGCGAGAAAGTGTACCGCACTATCATCCCGCGTAATATCAGGCTTGCCGAGGCGCCCAGTTTTGGTGCGCCGATAATCAAGTACGACAAGGCCTCACGTGGCGCGATGGCTTATCTGGCGCTGGCCGCCGAACTGGTCCGCCGGGAACGTGAAGCCGAGCAGTCAGATGAACTGCGGGCGGAAGCCTGAATGATGACCTGTGCAGGGACACGGTGCCGCCCCGGCCCCGATAGTGGTGCGACTTGCCCTGCCTGGTCGCGGCCAGGGGGCTGCTTCTGCGGGTTGTTTTATTTCTAACGTTTCAGACATGATGTGATTATGGCAGCCAAAAAACGAGGACTAGGCCGCGGGCTCGATGCCCTGCTCGGACCGGCGAAAATACAGGCGAGACCGGAACCGGTCGCAGCATCGCCGGCCGAGGGTGTGGGTCATGATAGCGGCCCTGTGGATGGTGGACTGCGCACCCTGGGAGTGGAACAGCTGCGGCGTGGCAAGTACCAGCCGCGTATCGACATGCACAATGAAAGCCTGGAGGATCTGGCCGATTCCATTCGTGCTCAGGGAGTGGTACAGCCCATCGTCGTGCGACCGGTCGACGGCACTAACTACGAAATCATTGCCGGTGAGCGCCGTTGGCGGGCGGCTCAACTGGCTGAGCTCCAGGATGTGCCGGTGGTGGTGCGGGAGATGGACGATCGAACCGCCATAGCGGTTGCCCTGATCGAGAATATCCAGCGTGAAAATCTGAATCCGCTCGAAGAGGCACACGCGCTGCAGCGGCTGATTGATGAATTTGAAATGACCCACCAGCAGGCCGCCGAAGCCGTTGGCCGTTCGCGCACGGCGGTTTCCAATCTGCTGCGTTTGCTGGAACTGGGCGAGGTTGCTACCGGCATGGTGCAACGTGGCGAACTCGAAATGGGGCATGCGCGGGCGCTGCTGGCATTGCATGGCAGCAAGCAGGCTGACGCGGCGCACCACGTTGTTGATCATGGTCTTTCCGTGCGGGCCACGGAACATCTGGTCAAGAAATTGCTCAGCGAAGCCAGTCATCCGGAGGGCAAAGTACCGGCCCGGCGCCGCGACCCCAATCTGGTTACCCTTGAGCAGGACCTTTCTGATCGTATCGGTGCCCCGGTCGCAGTACAGGCCAATCCGAAAGGCAAGGGTAAGCTGGTGATCAGTTACAACAGCCTGGACGAACTCGATGGCATCCTGGCACATATCCAGTAGGGATAGCCTGTGAGTCTCTGTAAAGGATTATAAGCGGTTGACCACAGCTAGCGACGCTCCTTATAATCGCTGCCGCCCAATACCGGTAAAATCGGCGGCTGCAACATAGCGCCCTGAGACCATGGGCAGGATTGAGCCTTAGCACCCATGGATAGCGGGATCCGCAGGCTGTTGCTGTTCCAGTCATCAGTGGTTGTGGTCACGGCAGCGGTGTTTCTAGTCATCTTTGAGACTTTTTCCGCCGTCTCAGTGTGTTACGGTGGCTGCGTGGCGGCCGTGAATGCCTTGCTTCTGGCCCGGTGTGCCTATCGTGACACGCAGGCGCTGGAGCGCTCGCCACAGCAGAGTCTGGCCGCTGTATACCTGTGTGTCGTGCAGCGCTTCCTGCTGATAGCCGTGCTGTTTGCCCTGGGGTTGGGGTTACTGGAACTGAAACCCCTGGCGCTGATGACCGGTTTTATTGCCGGCCAGCTGGTAATGGTAATTATGGAAACCCAACGCTTAAAAAAGAATTAGGCCAATGTCCACAGCACCGGAAACTTCAGCCCAATATATCGAGCACCATCTGACGAACCTGACCTTCGGCCAGCACACAGACGGTCACTGGGGTTTTGCACACAGTGCCGGGGAAGCGGCTGAAATGGGTTTCTGGGCCATCAATGTGGACAGCATGCTGTTCTCCATTGGCCTGGGCGTGCTGTTCCTGTGGAGCTTCCGTAAGGCCGCCAAGGCCGCTACCGCCGAGGTTCCCGGCGCCTGGCAGAATTTCGTCGAGTGGGTGATTGAATTCATTGACGAAAGCGTGCGCGGTTCCTTCAGCGGTAAGAATCCCCTGGTTGCGCCACTGGCCCTGACCATCTTCATCTGGATCTTCATGATCAATGCCATGGACCTGATAGCGGTTGACTGGCTGCCCTGGCTGGCGAGTCTGATGGGTGTCGGCCACCTGAAAGTGGTGTCCTCCACCGATCCCAATGTCACTTTCGGCATGTCACTGACCGTGTTCGCGCTGGTGCTGTACTACAGCGTAAAAATGAAAGGTCTCGGTGGCTTTTTAGGTGAACTGGCGTTTCAGCCCTTCCCCAAATGGCTGGCGCCGGTCAACCTGCTGCTGGAAGGCGTCACCCTGATTGCCAAACCCATTTCGCTGTCACTGCGATTGTTCGGCAACATGTACGCCGGTGAAATGATCTTTATTCTCATTGCCTTGATGTATGGCGGTAGCATCGCAATGTTTGCCCTGGGTGGCCTGCTGCAGCTCGGCTGGGCGATTTTCCACATCCTCATAATTACCCTGCAGGCATTCATCTTCATGACCCTCACCATCGTATACCTGGATATGGCGAGCCAGGAACATCACTGATAACGACAGTTTTTAACTACTGAAATTAGACATTTAGGAGACAAACATGGAAAACGCTCTGCTCTACATTGCCGGCGGCCTGATGATGGGACTGGGTGCCCTCGGTGCCGCAGTCGGCATCGGTATCCTGGGTGGCCGCTTCCTGGAAGGCGCTGCACGTCAGCCGGAACTGATCCCGATGCTGCGTACCCAGTTCTTCATCGTCATGGGTCTGGTTGACGCGGTACCGATGATCGCGGTTGGTATCGCCATGTACGTCATGTTCGCAGTTGTCGGCGGCTGACAGCCGCACGGGGTGCAACAATGAATTTTAACGCGACACTGATCGGGCAAAGTATCACCTTCGTCATATTCGTGTGGTTCTGCATGAGATTTGTGTGGCCACCGATCATGCACGCGCTGCAACAGCGCAAGGAGAAAGTTGCCGAGGGCCTGGCCGCCGGAGAAAGGGGCAAGCACGAACTGGAACTGGCGCGCAAGAAGGCGCTGGAGACCCTGCACGACGCCAAGCAGCAGGCTGCCGAGATTATCAGCCGGGCGGAAAAGCGCGGCGCCGAAATCGTGGAAGAGGCGAAAAACGAGGCCGTCGAGGAAGCTGATCGCGTCAAGGCAGCCGCCCAGCAGGTACTCGAGCAGGAGGTCAACCGCGCCAAGGAAACACTGCGTAGCCAGGTGGTGGAAATAGCGACCGCCGGTGCCGGACGGATTCTCAGGCGTGAACTGGATACGACGGCCAACGACGAACTGATCAAAGACCTGGTCGCGCAGATCTAGGTAACGGCGATGACGGAAGAAAGCACTCAGGACATAACGCAGCTTGAAGGTGATGCCGAGCTGGCGCGCCCCTATGCACGGGCTGTATTTGAGCTGGCCAAAGACAAGGAGCAGTTGCAGAGCTGGAGTGACATGCTGGCCTTGATGGCCGCGGTGGTCAGCAACGACACGATGCGTTCGCTGCTGGATAACCCGAGTCTGAGTCGTAGCGATGCCGGCGCCCTGGTGATTCGCGCCTGTGGCAAAGATCTCGAAGAAGGTGCAGGCAACCTGCTCAACATGTTGGCGGAAAATAGCCGTCTCGCTCAGTTGCCCATGATCGCGGCGCTGTACAACCAGTTCCGTGATGCTGCCGAAGGCCTGCTGGAAGCCGAAGTGATCTCCGCCCAGGTCCTGAGTGAAGCGCAGAAGTCGGCGATTGCCGGTGCGCTGAAACAACGGCTGGGCCGCGATATACAACTGAACTGTTCTGTGAATAAAGACCTGGTGGGTGGTGCCGTGATTCACGCAGGCGACCTCGTCATTGACGGGTCCGCTGTGGAACATCTTCGCCAGCTTTCCAGCGCCCTGGTGCATTGACATCAGGACGAACTAGAGGACGCAAGTAATGCAACTTAATCCATCCGAAATCAGCGATCTGATCAAGAAGCGCATCGAGGGCTTTGAAGCCACGTCCGAAGCGCGCAGTGAAGGTACGATAGTCAGTCTCATGGACGGTATCACCCGTATTCACGGCCTGGCGGATGCCATGCAGGGGGAGATGCTCGACTTTGGCAACGAGCTGTATGGCTTAGCGCTGAACCTGGAGCGGGATTCTGTCGGCGCTGTTATTCTGGGCGATTACAAGAATGTTTCCGAGGGCGACAAGGTCAAGTGTACCGGTCGTATCCTGGAAGTGCCGGTTGGCGAATCCCTGCTCGGCCGTGTTGTTGATTCCCTGGGCAGTCCCATCGACGGTAAGGGTCCGATCGAAGCAAAGCTCACTTCACCGATCGAAAAGATCGCCCCCGGTGTTATCGAGCGGCAGTCGGTCAACCAGCCGGTACAGACCGGGCTGAAATCGATCGACGCCATGGTGCCACTCGGTCGTGGTCAGCGTGAGCTGATTATCGGCGACCGGCAGACCGGTAAAACGGCTGTTGCCATCGACGCGATCATCAACCAGAAAAGCGCCGGTGTTAAATGCATCTACGTCGCGATTGGCCAGAAGAACTCATCGGTAGCCGCGGTGGTGCGCAAGCTGGAAGAACACGGCGCCATGGCACACACCGTTGTGGTTTCCGCGGGTGCCTCCGATTCGGCTGCCATGCAGTACATCGCTCCGTACGCCGGCTGCGCCATGGGCGAGTATTTCCGCGATCGCGGTGAAGACGCACTGATTATATATGATGACCTGACCAAGCAAGCCTGGGCGTACCGCCAGGTCTCCCTGTTGTTGCGTCGTCCGCCGGGTCGTGAAGCCTATCCCGGCGATGTGTTCTACCTGCATTCCCGTCTGCTGGAGCGAGCGGCGCGCGTCAACGAAACCTATGTCGAGAAATTCACCAATGGTGAGGTCAAGGGAAAAACGGGTTCATTGACGGCGCTGCCGATTATCGAAACCCAGGCGGGTGACGTGTCGGCATTCGTGCCTACCAATGTTATCTCGCATGGGAAGCGAAACCCAGCATGGTTGAGTTCTTACTCAACAGAGGTGCCGATCCGGCGAAAGGGGATGCCGAGCACAACTCAACCGCCCACG
>JBDNAP010000575.1:0-3692 GCA_039768325.1 Thiogranum sp. | reverse complement strand
GATTTACTTGACCGCTGGGGATGTGGATATTCCTGCGCACATTCCATCGAAATTTCGTACAGTATGAACGTACCTGAAATCACTATATAGTCAGACCAGAGGTAATCATCATGCGTTGCGAATTCCGGATATAGCCTGATCGAGCCTGGCGCCGGCAACGCCGCCAAGGTGCGTCTCATTCTCGATGCACTGCGGCCTGCTGCATTTGTTCCCATGGATATCTCCTTCGAGTATCTCAAGTCGGCAACGAGAGAGCTCGCCGGAGAGTACCCCTGGCTACCGGTGCACGCAATCTGCGTTGATTATGCTCGCTCATTGCCAATTCCAGAGCAGGTGCCGGAAGGACCGCGTCTGCTGTTCTTTCCCGGATCAAGCTTTGGAAATTTCGACCCAGACGAAGCCAGAGACTTTCTGGTTATGGCCCGCAATACGGTGCGAGACGATGGTATGCTGCTGATAGGTGTCGATACAAAGAAGAACGAAACGCTGTTGAACTCGGCCTACAATGACGCGGCCGGTATGACTGCCGAGTTCAATCTTAATTTGTTGCATCGCATGCGCAGGGAGCTGGATGTGGATTGCAACCTGGACAGTTTCGAGCATCAGGCGTTTTACAATTCAGACGCAGGGCGTATTGAGATGCATCTGGTCAGTAACCGTAGGCAAGAGCTGCGGGTCAATGGCCACCGTTTTAACTTGGAGGCAGGGGAGTCGTTGCATACGGAGTATTCGTACAAATACCTGCCGGAAGAATTTATTTCCCTCGCTTCAAGCAGCGGTTTCCAAGAAATCAAATTCTGGCTGGATGGCGATGGGCTATTCGCCATATATCTTTTTAGATCCTGTTGACAATGCCGTCGTCATCCTATTTTCAGTCGGAATCGCAGCTCTAGTGTGGCATCAAACCGGTATCGTCCGCGGCGACACTGAAGCGACTCTGACCGGTGAGACTCTTCATGGGCAAGCTATCACCGGAACAGAGTCCATTAAGACGGTTGGCCGCAAGAAAAAGTAGCTGAGCATTATGGCGAGACCATCTAGGGCGGTTGTTAAGCGAAGCGACTCGGACATCTGTCGAAAGTCACTGAATGGCCTAAACGCAACTGAAAGTTGCGGTTCTTTGATCTGTATCTGCTGTGCTGGTTCGAAGCGCTGTCGACCTCAATCAGGATGCCGGAGCTGCATTGTTTCGTTTCCGAAGATCATAGGCTAACAATTCATGGGTGCAACAAAATACAAACTAACACTCGTCCAGGTGGTTTTTGCATTGGCCCTTTCGCTCATGTCTATATGCGACAACTTTGCTTGGGCAGGTAAACAACCGAAACTGCTTCTTCAGATAACCGTTGATGGTCTTCGCGGTGATTTGCCAAACCGCTTCCCGAATGTACTAGGTGAGGGGGGTTTTCGTTATTTGATGAAGCAAGGTATTCACTATACATATGCTCATTATCAGCACGCCAATACCGAAACAATTGTGGGTCATACGTCGCTGGCCACCGGCACCGTTCCTGCGGCCCATGGTATGGTCGGCAACGTCTGGTTTGACCGTGAATTAGACCGCCTTGTCTACAATATCGAGGACCCGGACTACCGTCTGCTCACCGTTGGTGCCGACGTGGATACCAAAACCGAAATTGACCCGACCCAAAAAGCAGCCAAGGTTGAAGGACGTTCGCCGAATAATATCCTTAGCTCCACCTTCAGTGACGAATTGGCTGTACATGTTGGTGGGCGTTCCAAGATCTTTGCGGTGTCGGTGAAGGACCGTGGTGGGGTCTCGCTGGCAGGACATGCTGGCAAGGCCTTCTGGTTTTCCAAGGTCAGCGGCGAGTTCGTCACCAGCAACTATTCCTGCGAGCAATACCCCGATTGGGTCAATGATTGGAATACGCGCAAGCCAACTGCACGCTATGCGGATAAGGCACGGACACTGATGTATCCACAGGGGAAGTATCTGTTCGGTAATGCGGATGATCGCGACTATGAAACCGATTTTCCCGGTTTCGGCCGAACCTTTCCACACCCCTTTGGCAAGGCTGATGACAAGTACTTCACCACACGACTCACCCTTAGTCCTGCTGGTGATGAATTGACCCTAGATTTCGCCAAGACTCTCCTCATAAGCAAGCAGCTCGGTCAAGACGACACGCCTGACTATCTCGCAATCAGCTTTTCATCGACTGATTACGTTGGTCATATTTTCGGTGCTTCCAGTCTAGAAACCGAAGACAATATCGCGCATCTGGACCGTACGCTTGCGGATCTATTTGCCTTCATCGATAAAGAAATTGGGTTGAAAAACACACTGATTGTTTTGTTTGCTGACCACGGTCAGCCGGAAGTGCCAGGACATCTGCACGAGCTAGGCATCGATAATGCTGATTAACTCGATATCAAGGCCTTGGACAAAACGCCTGCCATTACGACCTTGAAGAAACGTTTTGGCATTGGTGAAGAACTGATAGAGGCTTTCTTTCAGCCATATCTGTATCTCAATCGTGACCTTATTCGAAAAAAGGGGCTGGATCAGGCTGAAGTGGAGCAAGCCATCGCTGAGGAGATGCTGAAGTTCAATGGTGTAGCCTATGCAGTATCCAGTACCGCATTGCGAACGGACAATCTGCCTGACACATGGGGTGCGTTGCCCGAGCAGCTCGGATCGAACACGGTGTGTCGCTTGTATATCCTGTTGCTCGACTGTCTTGACGGCCACAAACCGCATATTGGGTCGGCTCATTGCCTCACAGACAGCCTCGGCATCATTGGCGTCGTTCTTGTTGCTCTTCACGTAGGGCTTTACAAACTGCGGAGCAATCAGCTTCACCGTGAACCCCTTAGCCTGTAGTTGACGTGCCCAATGATGCGCACCTGTACAGGCTTCCATGCCGATCACACAGCCCGGCTCGACTTTATCCAGTAATATCTTCAGCCAGTTATCGCGCGTCAACCGTCGACGCCATGCGCTCTGTCCATGCCGATCAACACCGTGCAGCTGAAATATGTTTTTTGCCAAATCAACACCAACGCGACTAAGCTTGTTCATAGTGGACTCCTTCTCTCTCGTGACTGGTGACTAACACTTCCAGTCTGGCACCTCGATGCCGTTTAGGGGAGGAGGAGTCCATCCCATTGGAGATGGCCGGTCTTGCCCGTACACGGCATCGCCAGCGATCGGCCACATTGGTTTTGTGAACGGTGGCTAAGGACCCGAACCCGGACCTATTAGACCGATTCAAGATAAGATTTTTCTAACAGGCGGGAGACGACCCACTCTTGCCATTTTATCAAGATTCCTGAACGGCAACTTAGCAGCGAAACGGACATTTACACCAAATTGGTATTGATTAATTTTTCACATTTTTTGAAATACTTTGCCATACTACAGCTATGTTGCTGGGGCAACGTAATACATTTTAATACACAACAATCAAGACTGATGTTCTAACGCTTTTTGTGGGAGGTCCCTATGCCATTGATTGAGCCTCCAGGTTTGCCGGATTTCATCGCTTCCTTGCTACCCTTTGAACGAAAGGCATACGAGTTGGAGAAGGGAAGCTTTGCAGGTCACCTGATCCACTTTCTCGATCATGGCTCTCGCACGGGTCAGGTCGTATTAATGTTGCATGGCAACCCAACCTGGTCCTTTTTGTGGCGTAAAGTCATCACCGCACTGGATCCTGATCAATTTC
>JBDNAP010000008.1:0-9208 GCA_039768325.1 Thiogranum sp. | reverse complement strand
TTGTTGTACGATGGCCGGGAGGTGCAGAGACTGGACTGCCGGGGGCGTCCCGTCGGGCTTTTTGATGACGCCGAATTCAACGCCCGGCAGCTTGAGCTGCCGGAAACCTTTGGCCTGATCCTGGTATCCGACGGGATACTGGAACTCATGCCGGCCGATACACTCCAACAACGTTACAGTGAGCTCTTTTCCCGCTCGCAAGGGATACATCTGGATCTTGACGAAATGACGGCTGGACTCGACGTACTGGTAGACAAACACCTGCCGGATGACATCGCCTTAATGGTGATCGACAGGAATGACCGCGATGAATAATGGCAAGGTATTGCATGCCAGCCGTGACGGCATGCATGTGATGCGTTTCGTCGGTGATATTCGCTACACCCTGAGCCCCTCTATCGATCACTTTCTGAAAGAGATATTTTCCGGTCCGTCGCCGGCGGGTTTTATCATCGACCTGACGAGAACCGACAGCATTGACAGCACCAATCTCGGGCTCCTCGCGCGCATTGCCAAGTCGATGAAAGGCCTCAACGGTTCGCGGGTGACCATTATATCGGATCGCGCCGAGATCAATTCGGTACTGACCAGTATGGCCTTCGACGAAGTCTTTGACATTATCACCGATGCATCGCTGGAGACCGGTGCGGAAACCGAATTGGCCGGTAAGAGCGCCGACAAGGAGAGCCTGAGTCGAACCGTGCTTGACGCACACCGTGCTCTCATCGAGCTCAGCGAGTGCAACGAGGAAATGTTCCGCGATGTGGTTACTACACTGGAAAAAAATATGGGGGAGAACGATGCGAGTCAGTCGGTAAGCAAATCGATCAGCTGACGTTGCTGGAATTTTCCAGGGCGAGCTCTGCTTCTGTTTTCATGCCGAAATTTTTCATCAGCATGGTCGGCGGGCAGAAGCCGGTAAAGGAACTCTGCAGGCAGTTAAAGCCGATAAATAATGTAAACCAAGTCCAGTAAGGACTGTGAAATAATGCAAGCAGGGAACTCAGCATCACCATGATGCCACCAAATGCAAACATCGCCCTCTCGATAGACATCCGTCTCTTCTCCTGTTCGGGGTTGATGGGGTTTCAAGCCCCTTGCCTTGCAGCCGGGGAATACCGCTATTGTACATAAAGCGGCCCCTGTTTGGGCCAGGCTTATTGTCGATATCGTTCGCTGCAAGCGTGTTTTTTACGCCATCATGATCAACCATGTTCTGCGGCGAGTACCATCACACCTATATAAAAAATAATATATACAACAGGATGAACAATAAGCTTAAAGTGATGCAGCTGCTTTGTCTGTAGGCGATGTGCCGCTGGTCCGGTTTATATCCTTCGCTTAGAATCATGACTTGAACTCTTTCAAGCGCCATTGAGCGGTGCAAGCGGAGGTGAATACATGGTCGGTAAAGACCCCAGCGCCGATCCATCGGACACTGTCGAACAGGCCATGAACCGAGTGCTTCAGGCCGAGCGCGAGGCCGAGCAGGCGATTGCCGATTGCGAGTTCGAAGCGCGCCAGATACTGCAGGCCGCCCAGCAACGCGCCAAGCGCATTGCCGACCGGACTGACGAGCGCATTGCGCTGATACAACAGCGTCTGGCTCAAAAGATCAAGGCACATATCGATGCACTGGAACGCGCTGATCGAAGTGCACAGCGTGCAGCCCCGACCTACGAGCTTGCTGCAGCCGAGCTTGCCGGCGTGGTTCAGGAAGTCGCCGCGGAGTTGACCGGTAACGGGCTACCCGGGGGCGGCAGACGGGAGAAGTCCGGCGATGAATGATGTTACGCGTTTTGCCTATGCGCAGGCGCGACTGCAGTCTCGTCACGGACAGCGTGCGGATGAACAGGTGTGGCGGCGTTTGCACAGTACCGGTGACCTGGCTGACTACCTGCAGATGGCGCGGCAGACCGTTCTGCGCCCCTGGGTAATCGGTATCGACAGCAGTCGAAGCAGTCACGACATCGAGTTTACCCTGCGCCGCCAGTTTTATCGTTATGTCGATGATGTCTCGCACTGGCTGCCGGCCGACTGGCGGGCTGCGTTTCAGGCGCTGCATCTTCTGCCGCTCCTGCCGACCCTGCAGCATCTGTTGAGCGGTGCAGGCGTATCGGCATGGATGCTGGATGATCCTGAGTTGCAGGATTTTGCCAGCGAGAATGCCAGGCTGCGCATGGAAGCGATGCAGGCTTCAGAATATGGTTATCTGCTTCCTGCGTGGGAGCGGGGGGAGGCGCTGTATGATACCTGGTATGACCACTGGCAGCGTCTGTGGCCGGGCCCGGTCCGGCTTAATGCGGCTATGAAACAGTTGGGCCGGTTGATGTTGCAGCAGGTTCGCTCCCAGGGCTCGGGGACCGGCTCTACGCGGCAGCGGAGGGACGAGCTTGCGATCCGGCTAACCGGGATATTCCGCAAGTTCAGTTTTCAACCGGTGGCGGCTTTCGCTCATCTGGCACTGGTGGCACTGGATCTGGAACAGTTGAGGGGGGATTTACTGAGCAGGAAATTGTTCGTTGAAGGGGTGGCGTGATGGGGCTGCGTCCCGAAGCCGCCCGCTGGTTCGAGCTGCTTACCCCCCGTGCCGGTCTGACACTGGCCCTGGAAACCCTGGCCCGTACCGGCAGTATCGAGCTGGAAACCCACAGCGACTCGCGCACCAGACTCAATCTCCCGGACCTTCGCGAGCGTATGGAGGAATACAGCCGCCTGGCAAGACGTTACCATCCCTACTGGCCGCAGCCGGAAATGCGTTCATCTTTTATGCCCGCCAGTCCCATCAGGCTTCTGGATCGCGCCCTGCAGCATCTGCGTTCCTGGGAAGAGGAGGCTGCGCCCCGCGTTCATCAGCTCGAATCCTTGAGCGGTGAACAGGCGGATCTGCAGCTGCTGGAGACGATGCTGTTGCAGATGCAGGACGACACGCTGGATTTCAGCCTGCTGGCGAACGCGGGACCCGAGCTGGCGGTACGGCTGTTTGTGCTGCCGCCAGGCAGTCGTATCGAACACTTTCCCGCGGCGGTGCTGATAAAACGCAGCAGCTCAAGCCGTCATGACTTTCTGCGCGCGGTAGGCTTGCCCGCCGATATCGAAGCGCTTGGCGTCGAACTGGCCGCCCACAAGGCGCGCGCTGTGGCGATACCGCAGTTTCTGCACGGCAGCCGGATCAAGGCGCTGGTGCAGGTGAAGAACCGGCTCCAGGAGCTGAATCTGCAGCTGCGCCGCACACGCGAGCAGATCGAAACCTGGTCAGAGCGCTACCGGATCGCGGAAGTCCTTTGCGACATTGGCCGTCTGGAATGGTTTATGACACACGTGACCAGCCTGCCGGTGTCCGAGAACTTTGCCTGGGTTACGGGTTGGACCGATGACTTCAGTGGCGAGCGGCTCAAAACGGCGTTGGCGGATGCAGGTGTCACGGCGATTATTGATTTCCCTCAAGCGCCGGTTGAAGCCAGGGCGCCGATGGTCATGCAGAATCCCTGGTGGGCACAGCCCTTCGAATTGTTTGCGCGTATGCTGGGTACACCCGCTGCGGACGAGGCGGACCCGAGCCGCTTGCTGGCAGTGCTGGCACCACTGCTGTTTGGCTATATGTTCGGCGACGTTGGTCACGGTCTGGTGCTGGTGACGGCCGGGCTTATGTACCGGAAACGCTGGCCTGTGCTGCGGATTCTCATCGCCAATGGTCTGGCGGCAACGATTTTCGGTTTTGTTTTCGGCAGTGTATTCGGCCGCGAGGACATTATACCGGCGCTGTGGTTACATCCGATGGAGGATCCCCTGCCGGTATTGTTCGTTCCCCTCGGTGGCGGCGTACTGGTGCTGCTGCTGGGGCTTGCACTCAATGCCGCTGAGCTTTACTGGCGCGGCGGATTAGTGCGCTGGATTCAGGTCGAGGCGGCGGTCGCTGTGCTGTACCTGTCGATTATTAGCGCGTTTTTTATGCCGCAGCTTGTGCTGGTCAGCGCAGTGGCGGTAGTGTGGTATTTCACCGGCAGTCTGTTGCAGGGGCAGGGTAAGAGGTGGCAGACACTGGTCAGTGCCGGCGGCAATCTTCTCGAGAGTGTGTTTCAGTTGCTGGTCAATACGGTGTCATTTGTCCGCGTCGGCGCGTTTGCGCTCGCCCACGGCGGGCTGTCGCTGGCATTTATTACTCTGGCCGCCGCGACAGACAGTGTCATTGCCGGTATGCTGATTTTGTTGCTGGGTAATCTGATCGTTATAATGCTGGAAGGGCTGGTGGTGACCATCCAGACAACGCGTTTGATCTTGTTTGAGTTCTTTATTCGCTTTTTACAGGGTGCGGGCCGTACCTTCCGTCCTCTGACCGCACCGGCCGGCGACACCCATATAAGGAGAAAAACGTGACACTCAGAATCAGTGGTATAGCCGTGTGGGTTGCTGCCGCCGGTGCTTTCAGCGTGGTAGCGACAATTCTGTTCTGGTGGTCGCCCGCCATTGCTGCCGAAGCAAGCTCTGCAGGGACGCCATTACCACCCGCTGCCCTCAGCTGGGGCTTTGTGGCAGCGGCGCTGGCGACCGGCCTGTCATCGCTGGGTGCCGGTATCGCAGTGGCAGGTGTCGGCAGTGCGGCGATCGGTGCCCTGGCGGAAAAGCCGGAATTGCTTGGTCGTGCGCTGATTATGGTGGGCCTGGCGGAAGGAATCGCAATCTACGGCCTTATCATATCCATCCTGATCCTGAACAGGATAATGTAGGGTTTAACAGACCCGGTCATGTTTCAGCCTGTATTCATCGGTGATGAAGTGAACGCTGCGGGTTTCCAGCTGGCGGGCTTGCGGGTTCGCACGCCCTCCGCCGGCAAGCTCCCGGAGGTGATTCGATGGGCCTGCGAAAATGCGCCGCTGGTGCTGATCAGTGCTGATATGGCTCAGCGTCTGCCTGCAGCCGAACTCGACCGTCTGCTGGCCGGCGTCACGCCACCCGTGGTTGTCGTGCCGGATGTGCACAACGCAACGCCGATGCCGGATCTGGCGACCCGCTTACGCCAGCAGCTGGGGGTCCTGGAGTGAGTAAATCCGGCCCTGTCGTCAATGCACAATTAAAACATCTGCTGGCCGTGGTTGAACAGCGACGCAGTGAGCGTTGCCGGGACGTTCTGGACAAGGCACATGAGCAGGCACTGCAGGTGGTTAAACAGAGCTATCGTGAGGTGCGACAACGCATGCACCTGGAACTGGGTGAAATACGCCAAAAGCGGCGTCAACAGATGGTGTCTGTGGTCGCGCAGCGCCAGACCAGAAAACGACAGCGCCGGCAGCAGGCGGATGAGGCCTTGCTGAAAACAAGCTGGCAGGATTTGCGCGAGGCCTTGTTGCATCGCTGGCGGGATCCGCTGATGCGGCAGCAATGGGTCGAAGGCCTGGTGAGTCAGGCTGCCTCAGTGCTGGTAGGCAGGCACTGGGTGATTGAATATCCGTCTGACTGGCCGGCTCAGGAGCGTGCGGCGCTGCAGCTCAAACTCCAGAAGCAGCTCGGCGAGCTGCCGGATTTTGAGGCCAGTTCGACGATTACCGCCGGTTTGCGTATCTGTGCAGAGGGCGCCTGTGTGGATGGCAGTGCAGACGGCCTGCTACGCGAACGCCTCGCCATCGAAGCGGTCCTGCTGGCCAGAATCAACGGGCATCGTGGGAAACAGGATTGACGGCCCAATGACCGCGATTTTCTGAACGACCTTATGGCAGATGCAAACATAACCTGGATCAGTGGCCCCGTACTACGGGCCCGTACCCAGGTGGCATTCAGCATCAACGAGGCCGCTCTGGTGGGGGAGCAGCGCCTGCTCGGCGAAGTTATTCGCCTCAACGGGCAGGAAGCGGTCATTCAGGTGTATGAAAATACCACTGGGCTGCGACCTGGCGATCCGATCAGCGCTACCGGCACCGCACTGTCGGTGTCACTGGGCCCGGGTCTGCTCGGTAATATCTTTGATGGCCTGTTGCGTCCGCTTACCGGGCAGGGCCAGTATGTTGCGCCGGGTGTGGACCGCGCCAACGCACGGGGGCTTTATCCCTTCCTGCCACTGGTCAGGCCCGGAGAGCGCCTGGCAGCCGGAAGGCCCTTTGCGGCTGTGCAACGCAGCGATGCCAGGGCACAACGCTGCCTGGTGCCCCCGGGCTGCGAGGGTGAGGTCATTTCGATTGAGCCGGCAGGTCAGTACGCGGATGACCAACCGGTGTGTGTGCTGCGCTGTGATGACGGTGACAGCAGGGACATCAGCATGAGTCATCCCTGGCCGGTGCGCCAGCCCAGGCCGGTCGCGGCGCGCAGACCGGTCGAGGGTCCGCTGTTCACAGGGCAACGTATCCTGGACAGTATATTTCCTCTCGCCTGCGGTGGACGGGCTGCCATGCCGGGTGGTTTCGGCACCGGCAAGACGGTGTTACAGGAGACACTGGCAAAGTGGTGTGACGCGGACGTGATCATCTATGTCGGTTGCGGTGAGCGCGGTAATGAAATGGCGGGCGTGCTGCACGAATTTCCGACCCTGATGGATCCGCGCACCGGCCGTCCGCTCATGGAGCGGACCGTGATTATCGCCAATACCTCCAACATGCCGGTGGCTGCCCGGGAAGCCAGTATCTATACCGCGGTAACCGTGGGTGAGTATTTCCGCGACCAGGGGATGCGAGTCGCCCTGATGGCCGATTCCACCAGTCGCTGGGCCGAAGCTTTGCGCGAAGTCTCGGGTCGCCTCGGCGAGTTGCCGGGCGAGGGTGGTTATCCCGCCTATCTGAGTAGCCGCCAGGCCGATTTTTATGAACGCGCAGCCCATGTACGCACCCTCAGCGGTGAACTCGCCTCGCTCAGTATTATCGGAGCGGTCAGTCCGCCATCGGCTGACTTCTCCGAGCCGGTCACCAATCACACCAAGCGTTACGTCCGCTGTTTCTGGGCACTGGATGCGGGCCGTGCCCAGGCGCGCTTCTACCCGGCCATTCACCCCCTGCAATCCTACTCCGAGGATATCGAGGTGCTCAGTCAGTTCTGGAGCCAGCACGGCAACCCGCAGTGGGCTGAAAAGAGGCGGCGTTTTCTGGGGCTGCTGGAAGAACAGGCACACCTGGAACGCATGGCGCGTATTGTCGGTAAGGATGCCTTGCCAGCGCGACAACAGCATGTCCTGTTGTGTGCCGAACTGATCAACGAGGCTTTTCTACGTCAGTCGGCATTTTCCGAGGCGGACCGTTTCTGTTCGGTCGGCAAACAGATTGCCATGATGCAGGTTATCACCCGTTTTATCGATTTGTCGGCGGCTGCAGTCGCCCAGGGAATCCGTGTAGAGACTATCAATGCGCTGCCTGTCATGCGCCGTATCCGGCGTATGGGTGAAGATATCGAGGAAGAACAGCAGCAGGAAAAATTCGACGAACTGCGGCGGGACCTTGATGACGCGTTTACACGACTGCACCGGGAGGCGGCGGGCGATGCGCGCTGATGTATATACGCTAGGCGCTGTAACCCGCATCGAGGGGCCCCTGCTGTTTCTCAAACGCACCATTGATGCAGGTTTGAACGAGGCGGTTGAAGTCGAGGATGGCGCGGGGCGTCGGCGCCTGGGCCGGATTGCAGCGCTGGACCATGAACTGATGACCGTCGAAGTGCTGGAATCCACCACCGGCCTGTCATTGCCGGACACGCGCGTCCGTTTTCTGGGGGAGCCGCTCCACTTCGCCGTTGGCCCTGATGTCATGGGGCGTATTTTCGATGGCGTGGGACGGGTGATCGACGGCGGCCCGCCGATTTCGGCGGCCAGCAAGTTACGTATCGATGGCATGATTATCAATCCGGCGGCACGCGCCATGCCGAGAGATTTTATCGAGACCGGCATTTCGACCATTGACCTCATGAACAGTCTGGTGCGCGGTCAGAAGCTGCCGATTTTTTCCGGTGCCGGTCTGCCGCATGACCGGCTGGCGATTCAGATTACTCATCAGGCGCGTCTGCGCGATGCCCATGCCGGTGAATTTGCCGTGGTGTTCGTGGCGGTGGGTGTGCCATACGATACCGCCGAGCGTTTTCGTTCGGCCATGGAAGACAGCGGTGCGCTTGAACATACTGTGTTGTTTCTGAACCTGGCGTCTGATTCCAGTACCCAACGCCTGTTGAGCCCGCGTTATGCGCTCACCGTCGCCGAGTACCTGGCCTTCGAGCAGGGTAAACATGTGCTCGTGGTGATGACGGATATGACGAATTACTGTGAAGCGCTGCGTGAAGTCTCGGCCAGTCACGGTGAAGTACCGAGCCGTAAAGGTTTTCCCGGTTATATGTATTCGGACCTGGCAACGCTCTATGAACGCGCGGGAAGCATGGAGGGAATGCCGGGTTCACTGACCCAGTTGCCGATCCTGACTATGCCTTCAGACGATATCACCCACCCCATCCCCGATCTCACCGGTTATATTACCGAGGGTCAGATCGTTCTGGACCGGGGACTGGATCGCGCCGATATCTACCCGCCGGTACGCGTGTTGCCCTCCTTGTCACGTCTCATGAAGGACGGTACCGGGGCGGGGTATACGCAGGCCGACCATCCTGATCTGGCCAATCAGCTCTACGCCGCGTATGCGCGTGCCGTGCATGTCCGCGTACTGGCCAGTGTCGTGGGGCGCGAGGGGCTGACCGGGATCGATCAACAGTTTCTCGATTTCGGTGAGCGTTTTGAACAGCAGCTGGTTCACCAGACGGGTAGCAGAACGCTGGAGCAGAGCATGGAGACGGGCTGGAATCTGCTGCGTGAGTTGCCGGCGTCGGAGCTGCATCGCCTCAACGATGCACAGATTGTACGCTATATAGAACCTGAGGCTGAAGCATGATCGGGCCGGAACAGGCAACCACTCGAGCCGCGCTTATTGAGCTCAGGCAGGAACGCAGCGTTGTCTCGGAAGCCTATGATTTTCTAGATGAAAAACGCCTGCTGCTGGCCGCCGAGTTGTTACGCCAACTGGACGTCTATCAGCGTTTGCAGGCACAGCTTGAACCACTGGCCGGGCAGGCCAGGCGGCACCTGATAGCGGCTGTCGAACGGCATGGCTTGCAGGGGCTGAGTGTCTATCCAGCTGCGTTGCTGGAGGGGCTGCGGCTGGACAGGCGGCAGCGCAACTTCATGGGCGTGATCCTGGTGGAAACAGTGTTACTGGCCCCCGAGTCGCAGGCCGGTGTCCCGCGCCTGGCCAGC
>JBDNAP010000574.1:0-5238 GCA_039768325.1 Thiogranum sp. | reverse complement strand
GGATAGTTCCCAGTTGGACAGGTACTCAAAGTTGCTGATCGGCACATTGTCGGTAAAGCCTTCAACGTGGATCACGTTTTCCAGGGGCTTGAATTTTTCAGCCAGCTCCTTTAATACGGGTGCCGATTCAGCGGAGAGTCCCGCACTCCCGGAAGCAAACAGAATACTGGATTTGATTTCGACCTCGATCCAGCGTTTGTCCCTGCGCACCTGGATCAGACCATCATCCACCAGGTCTGCCATGCTGGCTTCAATCGAATCGGCCAGGTTCTGCACAGCTTCGTCAACACTTTCATCTTTATCCTGTTCATTTTCCGCCTGCAGCGCAGAATTCTCCTGCCCAGCCGGTTCCGCAGACGGAGCGGGCAGCGGCAGTTTAAACACCTCAATGATCGGTTTATTGATGTCAAACATTGCTTCTGACTGCATGGGCGCCCGTATCAGCTCACCGGTCTGAACCGGCTCCAGGCTGCGCGCCGGCTCACGAAACGCTGCAACCATGGAATCGGACAGAACCCGGTACTTGCCTTCATTGACCGAAGAAATGGAATACATGACAACAAAAAAAGCGAACAGCAACGTAATGAAATCCGCATAGGACACCAGCCAGCGCTCGTGATTCTCGTGCTCTTCAATACGCTTCTTTCTGGCCATGCGTTATTGCTCGTGTTAGTGATACCGGGGCGGTATCCCGTTACGCTACTGATAATAGCCCTGCAGCCTGATCTCAATATTGCGCGGGTTCTCACCTTCGGCAATCGAGATCACGCCTTCCACAACCATTTCCCGAAACCGAGTCTGGTTGTGAACCTGGCTCTTCAGTTTGTTCGCCATCGGCAAAAACAGGAGATTTGCAAAGCCGACCCCGTAAATAGTCGCGACAAAAGCGGTTGCAATGCCACCACCGAGTTTGGAAGGATCGGCCAGATTATTCATGACGTGAATCAGCCCCATGACCGCACCGATTATGCCAATCGTCGGACTGTATCCCCCCATGCCGTCGAATACCTTGGCGGCCTGAATATCATGGTATTCCTTATGATCGATCTCGACTTCAAGGATGGCGCGGATCACTTCAGGTTCGCCGCCATCCACGAGCAGTTGTAATCCTTTACGCGCAAACGGATCCTCTTCGTCCTCGGCAATAGCCTCGAGTCCAAGCAAGCCTTCACGCCGGGCAATATTGCTCCAGTTGACAATTTTTTCCGCGATTTCTTCCGGCCGCAATTTGACCGGCACAAATACCCAACTCGCCATTCCCATGGCGCGCACAAAGGTCTGTATGGGAGTCTGAACCATAACCGCCCCCAGGGTTCCGCCGGCGACGATAACAAAAGCGGTTAACTGCACCAGCGAACTGGTATGCCCTCCTTCGAGGATATTGCCACCAATAATGGCGACCAGCGCCAGCATAATGCCAACCATGCTGAGCATGTCCATGATCAGCCTCGTGCCGCCGGAATCAGCGAAAGCCGGGTTTCAGGTAAAGAGAACACCTGGTCACTCAGGCCCGCTGCAGGTTTTCACCAGGGCCATACCGGCGGCGCCGTCTCTGATGGACAGCACGATATGACCGCCTTTCTGCTTGGCCGCCAGTATCATTGTGCCGGTAAGGGTTTTACCGAAAGCTTCGTGATATGCACTACAGCCTGGTTTGCCTGTCCACCCCATGGCTTACCCCGCGGCCACCACAACACGCTCAAAGATCCTGTCAATCTTTTCCTTGAGGGTTAAAGCGGTAAACGGTTTGACGATGTAACCGTTCACGCCAGCCTGGGCGGCCTCGATAATCTGTTCGCGGTTTGATTCAGCAGTCAGCATCAGTACAGGTAAAGCGGAAAGTGTTTCGTCGGCCCGTACAGCCTTGAGCAGATCGATGCCCGTAATACCCGGCATATTCCAGTCCGTGACCAGGAAATCGATGTTGTCATTCTGCAACATCTGCAGCGCTGTACTTCCGTCAGCCGCTTCCCGGATATTGTTGAATCCAAGATCACGTAAAAGATTCTTGATAATACGCCTCATAGTGGAGACATCGTCCACAATCAGTATTTTCATACCGTAATCCACGTTGACCTCCCGATGTACCGTGCCTGTCCATGAGTTCTTCCGCAAACCTCATGTGTTGTTTAATCCCCGGTCCACTCGGTCATGCGTGCACGCAAACGAATCAGCGCCTGGCCGTGAATCTGGCAGACCCGCGATTCACTCACACCCAGGACTTCACCGATTTCGCGCAGATTCAGCTCTTCATCGTAATACATTGCCATTACCAGACTTTCGCGTTCCGGCAGTCCCGCAATGGCTTGCGCCAAGGCTGACTTGAAATCTGATTTATGCAGACTGTCCAGCGGTTCGTTGCGAGGCATCGCGGTCGTGGCTTGCTGTGGCTCATCACCGTTGACACCGGCATCATCGATACTGAACACCCGGCATCCGGTCGCGTCCTGAAGTATCCGGTGATACTCGTGCAGTTCGATACCGAGCTTCTCGGCGACTTCAACATCGCGTGCGTCACGCCCCTCCTTGTTCTCGATTTCGCGTACCGCTTCGGCGACCTGCCTGGCCTTGCGGTGCACCGATCGCGGTGTCCAGTCGGTGCGACGGATTTCATCCAGCATGGCGCCGCGAATCCTGATACCCGCGTAAGTCTCGAAACTGGCTCCTTGAGTAGCATCGTAGTTTCTCGAGGCCTCAAGCAGACCAATCATGCCTGCCTGTATCAGGTCATCAGCCTGAACACTCGGCGGCAGGCGGCTCATCAGGTGGTAGGCGATACGTTTGACCAGTGCCGCGTGTTTGGACACCAGATCATCGCGTTCGAGTTCGGGATTGGTAACGTACATAGCTGCTCCATTCATGCCAAAACCTCCGTGCATCCGTTGCGCGACTGGATAAGACGCTCTATGAAAAACTCCAAGTGCCCACCAGCGGCACACGGCACCGGCCATCTATCGGTTTTCTGTGCCAGATTCTTGAACGCCACCGCCGAACGGCTGCGCGGATACGCTTGAACCACGGCGCGTTGTTTGCGTACAGCCTTGCGAAGGTAGTCATCGTGCGGTACAACACCTATGAATTCCAGCATGACGTCCAGATAACGGTCGGTTACTCGTGAAATCTTGTTAAACAAATCTCTTCCCTCCTGAGCGCTATGTACCTGGTTTGAAAGCACACGAAAATGCTGGATGCCATAGTCAAGACTCAACACCTTAATGAGTGCATAGGCATCGGTTATTGAAGCGGGTTCGTCACAGACCACCACCACAACCCCTTGGGCGGCACGACTGAAACTGGTAACACTTTCATTGATTCCGGCTGCGGTATCGATAATCAGCGTGTCGACTTCATGATTCAGTTCACTGAAAGCCCGGATCAGACCGGCGTTCTCCATGGCAGACAGCTCGGCCAGGCGCTTGACGCCAGACGAGGCAGGGACGACCATAATGCCGGAGGGCCCGGCCAGAATGATTTCTTCCAGCGTACGTTCACCATTGATGACGTGTGAGAGATTGCATTCCGGGTGCAGGCCGAGCAGGATATCGACATTGGCGAGACTCAAATCCGCGTCCAGCAACATGACGCGCTTTCCGGCATCGGACATGGCAACGGCGAGGTTGACGGAAACATTGGTTTTTCCAACGCCGCCTTTACCGCTCGTTACCGCTATTACTTTTACCGGGTTGGGTTGTGCCATACGTCGTAATCCAGCAGCCTGATCCCTTCGCACCTCAGACATGAACATGCGTCCGGAACCCTCCAAACTGCTCGGCCATGAGTGATTCCGCCGGCAAGTCGCTGTCGAGCGTCAGCCCCACAGCTTTCTGTACCAGGTTCTGGGCGCGTGCCAGGTGCATGTCTTCAGGTACGCGCTGCCCGTCGGTGACAAACATCAGCGGCAACTGCTGATTGATAAGCGTTGACAGTACGCCACCCAGTCTGGCTGCCTCATCCAGCTTGGTAAGAATGGCACCCTCCAGGGCTACGCAGGAAAACGCATCCACGGTTTCATCCAGCACCGAAGGATGTGCAGTCGCAGACAGTACCAACAGCGTCCGAATCGGAATACCGCTGTCTGCCAGGGTGGCAAACTGCTCGCTAAGACGTACATCACGCTGGCTCATGCCGGCGGTATCAATCAATACCAGTCGTTTGTCCGCCAGGCTGTTGAGCGTGGAACGAAGTTCTCTGTGGTCGGAGGCCACCTGTACCGGAATACCCAGCAGACGGCCAAATGTCATCAGCTGCTCATGGGCACCGATGCGGTAACTGTCAGTGGTAACCAGGGCGACATGACGCTGGCCGTGACGCAAAACATAACGTGCCGCCAGTTTGGCGACGCTGGTGGTTTTGCCAACACCGGTGGAACCCACCAGCGCAACGATACCGCCCTCATCCACAGCATCATGTTCTGCAACAGGAACGCTCGCCGCAAGTTCCGACAGGGCCAGTTGCCAGGCGTGCTCTTCGTCACGCGCATGGACCGTGGGAGCGGACACTCTTTCGATCAGGGCGGTATCCAGTTCCATACCGCTCAAACGGCGCATTACACCGGCATGCAGGGGCTCACGATGATTCAGATCGCCCCAGGCCAGGTGCGCCAGCTGGTTTTCCAGCAAGCCGCGCAATTGTTTGATTTCATCACGCATGGCGACGATTGCCGGATCCTGCGACCATTTCACCTGCTGAGTTGCTGATACGGACTCCTTGACAGATTTGCCAAGAGGCGTGTCACCGGTGGGCGGACTTGCAGACTTTTTCACCTTGCTTTCCACAGAAGCGTGGGAAACACTTCCGGAAGCGCCGTCATTCAGCAGTGATTCGTCATAGTCCATGGCAGCAATAATCTCGATACCGCCATCGACTTTGCGGTTCGACAGAATAACGGCATCCGGTCCCTGGGCCTCGCGGACCAGGCGAATCGCCTGGCGCATGTCCGGCGCAAAAAAACGTTTTACTTTCATTCCAATACTCCGCTATTCGGCATCGCTGCTGAAGCTGATGCCACACCAGGCGCTGGCAGGCTCATGCCGGCGGGTGCCCGTTCTGCTGTACACCGAGACTCGGCGTGTCTGTTCCTATATTGGCAACCACTTTGATCTGCTTGTTATCCGGTATTTCGTTATAAGCCAGTACGTGCAGCCCCGGAATGCTGTGCCGTACCAGTTTTGCCAACCACGGCCGGATCGGCGGCGTGACCAGCAGAATGGCTGGCTGGCCTGCGGCTTCCTGCCGCTG
>JBDNAP010000573.1:0-6438 GCA_039768325.1 Thiogranum sp. | reverse complement strand
GTTTTTTGCGTTCAGATTTCAATCAGGACGGGCGTAGCGATGTACGCATCACTTTTCGCATTCGGGAACACCTAATCCCCGAAAAATACGCTGGTGCGCTGGATGCTATCAATTCCGGATACAAGATCGATCCGCCCCGTCCGCTGAGCTTAACGTATCTTTTTAACGGGCAATCATTGAAACTCCAGAAAGACAGCCAAGAAAACTTAACAACAATTAACCAGATAGTGAACAAGCACCTACCGACAGCCAGTCGGTGACAAACTAATGAGTACATTGGATAGTCGACATGCCTTTACGGGACCGTCGGCAGCCCCCGAAAAACCGCCGGGGGTCCGTGACAGGATGCTGCCGTCGAGCTTACAGGGAGGTATTCACAAGGTGAATCGCCGTCAGGCGAGACAAGGTGAATTGCGCAGCAAGAGAAGGTCCCCTGGGGGAGAGGGTGCCCTGGGGCACATTTGCGCAAAGCGCATCCCTAATACCTGCGGCGTAAAACCAGCTTGTCACCTTTGTTAATCATCTCAAGGTGACCGAGAAATGACATACCCAGCAACACCTCTGTTGGTTGTGCGCCATCCATGACGACTGCGGTCACATTACGCAATTGAATAGAGCCGACTTTAACGACATCCAGCTTCAGCTTGTAGGCCTTTGTCACATCGGAGGCGGTAGATACATAAATCGCCTCGCCTTGTACACGGAAGTCGATTCCCAGTCTGCGCGCCTGGGCTGAATTCATGGCAACTGCACTGGCACCGGTATCCACCAGGAACTCGACCGGCAGGCCATTGATGCTGCCGACCGTCTTGAACATTCCCCACCCGTCACGAAAAATGAGAACATCTTCATGTTCTTTTGGCGATTCAACCGCAGCATGTACGCGACCATCAAGCTGCCGCTCCAGGGTCCTGCCGTGATACTCGAACACAGCACCAACACTATCGGCCGAAACGAGTTTGACACCTTCCGGGCTTCTGTCACCGGTTCGCAGCAGGCGCTGCTTCCCGTCAATCATAACTATCGCCCGGTCCTTGAACAGGGCAACGACGTGTAGGTCCATCGCAGCCCAGCTCGCGGTAGAATAAATCCACGCCAGCAACGCGACAAGCAGCCATTTGTTTCTCTCTAAACGCCGGACACTCACATCAACCAACCAGTCTAATAACAACATACAGACTCACTGCAGCAAACCCCCCGGCCAGCACATCATCCAGCATGATACCCAGGCCACCCTTGAGCTGCCGATCTGCCCAGGATATCGGCCAAGGCTTCCAGATATCAAACAGGCGAAACAATACAAACCCGGCTATCAGCCAGAGCAAGGAGGAAGACGCCGGAATCATGGTGATAAGAAAACCCGCAAACTCATCCCATACAATGCCGGGATGGTCGTGCACCCCGAGACGCGCTGACGCCTGCTGGCAGATCCAGACGCCTACAACCGAAACCAGAACCACCAGCGCCAGGTAGATGGTCAACGGATACTGACTGAACCACAGGTAAAGCGGAATCGCAGCCAACGTGCCAGCGGTACCCGGCGCACGCGGCATCAGGCCCGAACCGAACCCAAACGCCAGAAACAGCACCGGGTCTTTAAAGACCCGGCTTGCCTCGACCTTATTTGCCTTTGTTTTCATTGATAAAATGATCGTATCCATGGCCATGTGGAAGAAAAATACTGCCATCATCACGCTGGCAGCGGATACCCGGCTGTGGCTCGATGACACCGATCTCGGTAAGCGGCAACTGTTGCCGCGCTGCAATTTCCCGCAGCCGCTCAGCTTGGTCTGCATTCAGTGCAACACAAAGCTCATAGTCATCCCCACCGTTTAACTGGCAACTCAGCGCTTCCTCAAACGGCATGGCCTGGAGCGCCCTGGAACGGGGTAACCGCTCCACCCACAGCGTGGCACCACAGTGACTCGCGCAAACAATATGGCCAAGATCGGCCAACAGGCCGTCAGAAATATCAATCGCCGCTGCACCGGTATCGGCCAGGGCCAAACCGAAATCAACTCTGGGTTCAGGCCGATTTAAACGCCTGAGCAGATCCGGATCAGCTGTGCCGCCCGCCTCGAGCTGTTTCAACGCATAAGCCGCGTCACCGGGTGTACCGGTGACAAACAGCTTCTGGCCTGGACAGGCACTATCGCGCCGCAAGGCCTTCCCTGTTTCCACCATCCCGCTCAGCTGTACAGTAATCGATAAAGGACCCCGCGTGGTATCGCCGCCCACCAGATCGACCCGATATTGTGTGGCCAGTTTAAAGAAACCCTCTGCGAAAGCCGTCAGCCACCGCTCATTGGCTTCAGGCAGGGTCAGGGAAAGTGTCGCCCAGGCAGGGCTGGCACCCATCGCGGCAAGATCACTGAGATTTACAGCCAGTGACTTGTACCCGATATCAAAAGCATCGGTGTGTTGCGGGAAGTGACGGCCGGCGACGAGTGTATCCACGGCCACGACCAACTGGTAACCGACAGGCACCTGCAACAAAGCCGCATCATCACCGATACCCAGCACGACGTCATCGCGAAGCGGTCTGACTCGATTGAAATAGCGCTCGATGATGTCGAACTCAGAAATCGGCATCTATCGCCCTTCAGGGCCGGTTGACAGGAGGCTCCTCATACAGCAACTATTCGGAGTTCACGTTAAGTGAGCGGGTCAAAAAGCGGTCGAACTCATTGGCAAAGGCCTGCCGGTCACTTTGACTGAGAGATGCCGGACCACCGGTATTCACGCCACTGCTACGCAGTTCCTCCATGAAGTTGCGCATACCCAGGCGTTGCCGGATATTATCCCGGGTGTACAACTCACCCCTCGGATTCAGGGCATAGCCACCCTTATCGACAACCTGCGAAGCAAGCGGGATATCTGCAGTAATGACGAGGTCACCCGGCTCGACGGCTTCGGCGATATACCTGTCTGCCTCATCGAATCCGGCACGCACCTGGACCTTGCTGATATAGCGTGAGCGTGGCGTCCGGATCAACTGATTCGCCACCAGTATCGTTACAACAGGCACTCTCTGCGCTGCACGAAACAGCATGTCCTTTATCACATTGGGACAGGCGTCAGCATCAACCCAGATTTTCATACAGACCGCTCCTGACAGTCGCGTTGGCATCATTCCTGTAACGGCAGCCGCTTGATGGCGGGTATAACACTATTTTTTCAACAAACCGGTGCCGGCCTGGCCCTGTGGGTGTTCAACCGCGCGAAGCCGGCGGGCAACCTGATCGAGCACACCGTTGATGTACTTGTACGCCTGCTCGGCACCGAACTTCTTGGTAAGATTAACAGCTTCGTTGATTATGATTTTGTAGGGCACATCGATACGTGCCATCAGCTCGTAACTTGCCATGCGCAGAACAGCGCGTTCAACCGGGTCGATCTCGTCCAGCGGCCGGTCCAGGTAGGACGTAAACGCCTGTTCCACTTCATCCAGCCGGGCAGGTACCTGGTGAAGCAGTTCGTGAAAATAGTCCTTATCGGCCTTGGAGAAATCTTCGTCTTCCAGAAACTGCACTTCGATCTCGGACAAGTTGCTGCCGGAAAGGTCCCACTGATACAGCGCCTGCATGGCCAGGCGCCGTGCTCGGGTACGGTGTGCAGCCTGTGGCGTCCTTGATCCATTCACGCTGCGGACGCTCAGGAGCCGATTCCACGCAGCACGTTAATCATTTCAATGGCCGACAGTGCCGCTTCCGCCCCCTTGTTTCCGGCTTTGGTACCGGCACGTTCGATGGCCTGCTCAATGCTGTCCACCGTCAATACACCGAAGGCAATCGGAATATCATGCTGCAGTGACACCTGCGAGAGTCCCTTGGTACACTCCCCCGCCACATACTCGAAGTGCGGCGTTCCGCCGCGTATAACGGCACCCAACGCGATAATGGCGTCATAGCGTTGACTCGTGGCCAGACGTTTGGCCGCTATCGGCATTTCATAGGCCCCCGGTACACGGACAATCTGCAACTCACGGGCTTCTGCGCCGTGACGCTTCAGGGTGTCTACAGCCCCGCTCAACAGACTTTCAACAATAAAACTGTTGAACCGGGATACCAGCAGCGCAATACGTGCGCCGCGAATGGTCAACTGGCCTTCAATTTCCTGTATGCCGTTCATGACAAAGTCTCCAAAAACTAGTTACACAAAGCAATCGCTGCCGGGCGGCCGCTACGACCCCATAGTCCGCGGGCACATCAACCTCAAGCGCAAACTATTAACGAGGCCATCAAAACTATGCGTGTGGGCCGGTGCTGTGCCCGCTTGGCGCGGTGTCGGCAGCCCCCGAAAAACCGCCGGGGCTCCGTGACAGGATGCTGCCGTCAAGCCTCCAGGGACGGATTCACAAGGTGAATCGCCGTCAGGCGAGAGAGGGTGCCCTGGGGCACGGCGTCCTCGCCAAGCGGGCACAGCACCGGCCGTGGAGCATGCAGCGCTGATTATGGTCCAGTTAACAGTGTACTGTCTTTTCAATGCAGACCCTTACTTCTGACTGCCGTCGACGTACTCGACCACTTCCAGACCGAAGCCGGACAAGCCATGCACAACCATGGGCGCGCTCAGTACACGCATCCGCCGCACCCCCAGATCCGAGAGAATCTGGGCGCCAATCCCGTGGGTACGCAACTCGTGCCGTTCCTCACGGGTAATCGGCTTCCCACTTTTATCGTATTCCCGGTAATTCTGGATACGCTGCACCAGATCTTTCGGTGACTCGTGCTGGCCCAGTACAACGACAATACCCTGCCCGTTCTCAGCGACACGCCGCATGGCATCACGCAAAGGCCAGCCGCTATCCTCCATTTGTGCACCGAAAAGATCGCCGAGTGCATTGCGCACATGGACCCGCACCAGGGCGGGCTCTTCGGAGCTCACTGCACCCATTACCAGCGCCAGATGCAGACTTTTATTGACAATATCCTGGTAGGCGACCAGGTGAAAAGCACCGTACTCTGTCGGCATTTCACACTCGGCAACACGTTCGACACTTTTCTCATTGGCGATCCGATAGTGAATCAATTCGGCAATGGTGCCGACTTTAAGGTCATGTTGTTGCGCGAACCTGTGCAGATCAGGGCGACGCGCCATACTGCCATCTTCGTTAAGAATCTCAACAATAACCGAGGCCGGTTCCAGCCCCGCCAGGCGCACCAGATCACAACCGGCTTCGGTATGCCCGGCGCGCGTCAATACACCGCCCGGTTGCGCCATCAGCGGAAAAATATGACCGGGCTGAACAAGATCCTGGGGCCTTGCGTCGGGCTGTACCGCGGTGCGCACGGTGTGGGAGCGGTCATAGGCAGAGATACCTGTGGTTACACCTTCTGCAGCTTCAATTGACACAGTAAAGTTAGTCGTATGCTGATCCTGGTTATCATTGACCATCAGCGGCAGGGACAATTGCCGGCAACGTTCGCGCGTCAAGGTCAGGCAGATCAGGCCACGGCCATGGGTCGCCATAAAATTGATATCTTCCGGGCGCACCTTGGAGGCGGCCATGATCAGGTCGCCTTCGTTTTCGCGATCCTCATCATCCATGATGACTACCATTTTGCCATCCCGGATATCCGCAATGATTTCTTCAATACTGTGTAATTTCATACCTGGCTCAATCCGCGTCGCCGATAAACCCGCAACGCTGTAACAAGTCTTTACCGATTCCGGGAGCGGCAATCTCAGCCGCCTTGTCGCCAAGCAGCAAGCGCTCCAGGTAACGGGCGATTATATCCACTTCGAGGTTGAAGGTACGCCCCGGCCGGAATTCATCCATGGTCGTCTCCAGCAGTGTGTGCGGCACGATGTTTAATTCAAACTCGGCGCCTGCAACGCTATTCACCGTGAGACTGATACCATCCACGCACACCGAACCCTTGGCCGCAATATATCTCGCCAGCTTGTCTGGCGCCCGCATCCGGAAACGTACGGAACGGCCATCGTCCTTACGCGACACGACTTCTGCAAGACCATCTACGTGGCCGCTGACCAGATGACCGCCAAGCGGTGTGGTCGGTGTCAGTGCTTTCTCCAGGTTGACCCGATCACCGACTTGCAGATTGCCAATGCCGGTACAGGCCAGTGTCTCCGCCGACACATCAGCCAGGAACCCATCACCCGGCAGTTCCACCACCGTCAGACAGACACCGCTGGTGGCGATGCTGTCGCCGATTGCAACCTTATCCAGCTCCAGTTTGCCGGTACGCACGCGCAGGCGCAGATCCCCACTCCTGGGTTCCAGGGCTGCAACTTCCCCGATTGCCTGAATGATGCCGGTAAACATGAATCCTGATCCTTACACTTTTAAGCACAAAGGTCACCAGCCCCAAGGTAAACCCGCAATATCCCTGTGCCCTTTGTAACGGAAACCTTACCTTTTCATAAGCCCACAGGGAGAGAGCCGATACGCCTTTACGGGACCTTCGGCAGCCC
>JBDNAP010000572.1:0-2510 GCA_039768325.1 Thiogranum sp. | reverse complement strand
CGACATCCAATCGCGGTGCCTGTCACCTGCGCGGTTACACAGTAGCCTCAGAGGTGCTGGGCATACCGGAGAAAACCGATCCGCTGGCCACCGAGGGCAAGGCGGAACTGGTAAAGGCTTTTCAGGACGCCACCGCAGCTGTGGATTCCAGCGGTTTATGCGCTTTCACCACCTTTGGCTGGACGCTGGATGACATTGCACCACAACTGGATGCGGCCTGCGCAGGCGACTGGTCAAGCGAGAAACTGCTCGAGGTCGGTGAACGTATCTGGAACCTGGAACGCGATTTCAATCTTAAGGCGGGACTGACCGGCAAGGATGACACCCTGCCCAAACGCTTGCTCAAGGACGCCGCCAAAAGCGGACCCGCCAAAGGCATGGTCAACGAGTTGGACAGCATGCTGCCGCGTTATTACGAGATACGGGGCTGGACGCCACAGGGTGAGCTTACCGCGGAAACGCGCCAGCGGCTGGATCTGTAAGCGCCCGTGCAGGCGGGGTTTCAATAACCGGGAGAACAGAGCATGCGTCACGTCATTATAGGTGCAGGCCCGGCAGGCGTCACCGCCGCCGACACACTGCGCAAGCTTGATCCTGACTGTCAGATAACACTCATTGGTGATGAACCCGAGCCGCCCTATTCCCGCATGGCGATCCCCTATTATCTGGTTGACCAGATCGATGAGTACGGCACCTATTTACGTAAAACGCCTGACCACTTCGAAAGCCGGGCCATCGATCAACTCCAGGACCGGGTTACCCGCGTTCAGGCTGACAAGAAGTCTGTTTTGCTGACCAGTGGCGCAGAGCTGGCCTATGACAAGTTACTGATTGCGACCGGCTCGAAAGCGATTGTGCCGCCGATACCAGGTATAGAATCGCAGGGCGTTCACAGCTGCTGGACCCTGGAAGATGCAAGAAACATTATCAGTCTGGCCAGCCCCGGCGCGAGGGTGGTGCTGATCGGTGCCGGCTTCATCGGCAGCATTATCCTGGAAGCACTGGCCAGGCGCGGCACAGACCTCAGCGTGGTGGAGGTGGAGGACCGCATGGTGCCGAGGATGATGAACCAGGTATCAGGTAACCTCATCCGTCGCTGGTGCGAAAACAAAGGCCTGCAGATTCTCACCTCGACCCGGGTCGAAGCCATTGAATCAGGCACCGGCAATGGAAACCTGTCGGTGCTGCTGGATAACGGTAAGACGCTGGAGGCTGAACTGGTCATCTCCGCAACGGGTGTGCACGCCAATACCGATTTTCTTGACAGCTCGGGTGTCAAGGTGGATCTGGGCGTGCTGGTCAACACTCAACTGCAGAGCAGCGACGCGGATATCTATGCCGCGGGTGACGTTGCCCAGGGCCTGGACTTTTCGACCGGGGGGTATTCAGTCCAGGCCATCCAGCCGACGGCGGTTGAGCACGGTCGTCTTGCGGCCGCTAACATGACCGGTCATACACAGCCGCACCGCGGTAATATCAACATGAACGTACTCGACACCATGGGCCTGATCTCCAGTTCGTTTGGCTTATGGATGGGAGTGGACGGCGGCGACTCGGCAGAATTGCATGACGCCGAACGCTTTCGTTACCTGAACCTGCAGTTCCAGGACGACCGGCTGATCGGTGCCAGCAGCCTCGGGCTCACTGAACACATCGGTGTTATCCGCGGCCTGATACAAACCCGCCTGCCTTTGCAAGACTGGAAGTCCCGGCTGATGAAAGACCCCACCCGACTCATGGAAGCCTACCTGGCGAATACCCAGGCGATTGGCTACAACGCACAGGTACTATGAAAATCGTTGTGAAGTTATTTGCAAACCTCGGTGATCTACTGCCCGCAGACAGCCGAGGCAACAGCATGGAAATCGAGGTGGCTGATAGCGCTACCGCCAATCAGATCATCGATCTGCTGCAGCTACCACGACAAAAGGTACACCTGGTGTTACAGAATGGTCTGTTTGTCGAGCCGCAGGATCGTGACCTGCCCGTGATCAAGGAAGGTGATGCCATCGCATTCTGGCCACCCATCGCGGGTGGCTGAACCAGCTGGGGACATCCAGTTCCGCAAGCAAATGAGTATCACGCGCAAGGAGTTCCTGCGCAACCTTGCCGTAGCGCTCAGCGGACGACCCTATCGAGTCGAGCGCAATGAGATCATCGTCCCTGACACCGGGCGCCGCATTACCATCACGCTATGCGAACAACAGGAACAGCGTATCGGTTCACTGCAACTGCCCAGGATGTTCGCTGAGTTCACTTTTTCGGGCTACAGCGATAGCGAAGCAGAATCATTAATGAAGCACATCGACATTCACTTTCAGCGTGGCGGTGGCTAAAGCCTGCACCAGACAGGCAGCTAGCCCGGATTTCTCACCGATTGAATTGAATAAGGCCGTGTTCCATGGCATAACGATTGTGCGATCAATCTGTTATGGACAAAGGAGACAACGGCCTTATGAAGAGAGAGTGTCCTGCAGGTCAACGGGAATGTCTCGGCCTGGGTCGCCGGG
>JBDNAP010000571.1:0-3043 GCA_039768325.1 Thiogranum sp. | reverse complement strand
CATGAAAGCCGTGCCTTTGCGACGGCTCATGACGAAGGCGCCAGCTTTGAAAAGGGTAACATACAGTCCACCGGCCGCACACTCGATGTCGCGGTGAACGGTGATGGCTGGATCAGTGTGCAGTCACCGGACGGCAGCGAGGCCTATACCCGGGCCGGAAATCTGCGTGTCAACATCAATGGACAGTTATTGACCGGTGCAGGCCATGCGGTCCTGGGCGAAGCCGTGCCAATTGTCATTCCGGAATACGAAAAACTGGAAATCGGCACCGATGGAACTATCAGTGTTCGCCCCATCGGCCAACAGGCCAGCACACTGGCCGAGGTTGGACGCATCAAGCTGGTATCGCCGCAGCTCGATCAGCTGGTGAAAGGCGATGACGGTTTGCTGCGCACACGAGATCAGCAACCGGCTGAGGCGAGTAGCGATGCCACACTGGTCAGCGGTGCGCTGGAGGGCAGTAATGTCAACAGTGTCGAAGCGCTGGTCAATATGATCGGACTGGCCCGGCAGTTTGAAATTTCGGTGAAGATCATGAGTACCGCTAAGGAAATGGATGAACGTACAGCCCAGTTGATGAACCTGGGTTAATGCTCGAAAGGGCTCAGAGGTAACGCTATGAACAAGGCACTATGGGTAGCAAAAACCGGTCTGGAAGCACAGCAGACACGCATGAGCGTGATTTCCAACAACCTCGCCAACGTCAATACCACGGGGTTCAAACGCGACCGGGCTGTTTTTGAAGATTTGCTGTATCAGAACGTACGCCAGGTGGGCGCGCAGTCCTCACAGGACACGCGCCTGCCTTCCGGTCTGCAGCTGGGTACCGGTGTGAGAACTGTGGCAACCGAGAAGATACAGACGCTCGGCAATATCGTGCAGACGGAGAATAGTCTGGATGTCGCGATTCAGGGACGGGGCTTTTTCCAGGTACTGAAACCGGACGGCAATATTGGTTATAGCCGCGATGGGTCGTTCAAGATGGACGAAACCGGCCAGCTGGTGACTTCAAGTGGCTATGTCATTCAGCCGGCAATCACCGTTCCCAATAATTCCATCAGCCTCACCATCGGTTCCGATGGTGTGGTGTCCTCCCTGACGCCGGGCAGTGCGACACCGACGCAGCTGGGCAGCATACAACTGGCGGATTTTATCAATCCCGGCGGTTTACAGGCGGTGGGCCAGAACCTGTTCAACGAGACCGCTTCCAGCGGATCACCGTCAACCGGTACACCGGGCCTGAATGGACTGGGTACCGTTATTCAGGGAGCGCTGGAAACGTCCAACGTCAATGTGGTGGAAGAGCTGGTCAACATGATTGAAACCCAACGTGCCTACGAGATGAACTCAAAGGCGATACAGACAACTGACCGCATGTTGCAGTTCGTGACCAGTAACCTGTAAGGCTGAAGTAAGGACAGGACGGGTATGAGACCAGCTATGAAAACTCAATTGATACTGATGATGGCGTGCCTTGCGGCAGCGATGTTCAGCGGTTGCGCATCACAGGCGCCGAGCAGGGACAATTATCGACCCACCCTGCCGCCGGCCTATACGACTATCGAACCCATCGGTGGCTCGATCTATCAGGCCTCAGGTGACGTCCGCCTGTTCGAGGATGTCAAGGCACGGCGCATCGGCGATGTGATCACTGTTTTACTGCAGGAGAGTACCTCGGCGTCAAAATCCGCCAAGACTTCAACAGACAAGAACCAGGAGACGGCGATCGCAAATCCGACGTTTTTCGGTGCCTCACCGCAATTCAACCTGCCCGGGTTTATTCCACTTGACAGCAATCGCGATAATACCCTGCAGCAGAATCTTGAGGCAGCGCGCGCATTCGAGGGCGCAGGCGACTCCAGTCAGAGTAACAGTCTGAGCGGTGCCATCACGGTCACCATTTCCGATGTGTTGCCCAATGGCAACCTGGTGGTTCGGGGTGAGAAGTGGCTGACCCTGAACCAGGGCGAGGAGTTTATCCAGATATCCGGCATTGTGCGTCCACAGGATGTTGGTACCAACAACACTATCCTTTCAACCCAGATCGGGGACGCACGTATAACGTACAGCGGCGAGGGTGTGCTGGCGGAATCCAACGAAATGGGTTGGCTGGCGCGTTTCTTCAACCATCCGGTATGGCCGTTCTAATAGCGCCGCAGTGGAGTGTAACAATGCGTAAACTGTTTTTTATCCTGACACTGTGTGCTTTGGCCAGTTCGGCATGGGCGGAGCGAATCAAGGATTTGACCCACCTGGCGGGTGTGCGAGACAACCAGCTGGTCGGTTATGGTCTGGTGGTGGGCCTGGATGGCAGTGGTGACCAGACCAGCCAGACACCCTATACCGTGCAGAGCCTGGAGAACATGTTGAAGCAGTTCGGCATTACCCTGCCACCGGGCGTGACGCCGCAAACCAAGAATATCGCGGCGGTGTCAATACACGCCCGACTGCCGGCTTTTGCCAAAGTCGGACAGACTATTGACATCACGGTGTCTTCGATCGGTAATGCCAAGAGCCTGCGCGGCGGATCCCTGTTAATGTCGCCGATGAAAGGCGCTGACGGCCGTGTCTACGCCATGGCACAGGGCGATCTGCTGGTCAGCGGCCTCAATGCCTCGGGTGCCGATGGATCCAGTATTACCGTCAATATACCGAGTGTCGGCACCATTCCCAACGGTGCGACAGTGGAACGTGTTGTCCACAACCCGTTTCTGCAGGGCGACTACATTACTCTCAACCTCAATCACTCGGACTTCACCACTGCAAACCGTCTTGCAGTCGCCATCAATGAAACCGTAGGGCCGGGCATTGCCAGCGCGGTGGACGCGGTATCGATCCGTGTCAGCGCGCCCACGGAGGCTTCCCAGCGTGTTGCCTTTGCCTCATTGGTGGAAAATATTTCCGTTGAGCCCGGTGAAGCGGCGGCGCGAGTGGTTGTTAACTCCAGAACGGGTACGGTGGTTATCGGTGCCAACGTCCGCATACTGCCGGCAGCTGTCTCGCACGGCACGCTGGTCGTGACGATCACCGAAGACCAGCAGGT
>JBDNAP010000570.1:0-7610 GCA_039768325.1 Thiogranum sp. | reverse complement strand
ATGGAAACTGAGTGACAACGATGGGTTCCAGCGGTGATTGCTGACCGACCGGATGAAGGACAAGCTGGATCAACAGCGAAGAAGCCTGTTCCAGAGGACGCTTCGAGGCGGCACCAAGAATCTCGATCTGGTAACACAGGCAGCCCGTAAGACAGATCTCGTCACCCCGCTGCAGCCTTTGCGGCAAGGTCTCCACGGCCTGACCGTTTACCGTGGTTCCGTTCAGACTGCCAAGATCGACTATATAGACAATACCGTCCTGCTCAAAAATACGGGCATGTCGTCTGGAAAGTTTTTGCACGAACTGCGGATCGTAATTCGAAAATGGCACCTCATGGCGACCAATAGCAAACAGGCTGTCCTTGATTATTATTTCACCCAACTCGGGGTGAGTGACTGGTTTGAGGATGACTTGCATTCTATGCCTTGTTTATTATCTTTCGGAATCGCGGTTTGGCGGACTAAAGGAAAGCGCCCGGATGTAAAACGCCCTCACGCCGTGGCTGTCATTCTAGCGCAATGGAAGACAAGCCGGTCCAGCAGGATTGCCGGCGCTCCCTTCGCTCAAGCCGCTTAGCGGCTTGCTGAAATCGTCAATCTATATGAGACAGTGCACTGGCTACAACCTCGCTGGGCCACCCACCGCCCAGAGCCTTGAAAAGCGCTATGGTATCGGTAAGAACGAGCCAGTGATTTGCCAGCATTTCCTGTTCCGCATCCAGCAGGGTACGTTCCACCTCAAACACCTCGAGCTGGGAGACCATACCCTCCTCCAGTTGGGCGTAAACCTGTTCAGAAACGGTGACAAGTTTTTCACGACGACTGGACAATTCACCCGTCTGCGCCTTACGGATCGCCAGGCTGGTGAGCGCGTTCTCCACCTCCTCGAACGCGCCAAGTACCGTTCGCCGGTATTCTTCCTCCACGACCCCGGTCTGGGCCTCACTGACCTCTATTCTAGCCGTTATATTCGGGTCGAATATCGGGATGGACGCCAGCGACGAAAGCCCGAATGTCCAGGATTGCAGCAGATCAACCAGATCAAAGCTGGCCGAGCCGGCTTTACCCGTCAGTCTCAGGGATGGCAGGCGTTCCAGTCGTGCCTGCCCTTCGAGATTATAGGCCTGTAATACGCGGTATTCCGCCGCGATAATATCGGGGCGTCGCGACATCAGGTCGGACGGCAGACCGGCCGGAACAGTGACACTCTGAACCGATCGAAGACCGGCCTTCGGTACCCTCAGGCTGTCCGCGGGCATCCCCAGCAGCGTGGCCAGGCCGTTCTCCGTCAGTTTTCGTAACCTTTTCAGATCGAGCAATCCGATCTGCAGGCGGTTCAGTTCGGCCTGCTGCTGAAGAACCTGGGTCTCGGGAACCAGACCCTCACCGTACATCTGCCGATAGATTGCATAGATCTGCCGGTTACGCGCGATGGTTTTCTGCTGCTGATCCATCTGTTCATCGAACTGGCGAATCTGGAAGTACGCGCTTGCCACATCAGATACCATCACCAGGTAACCGGCGCGCCAGTCGGCTTCCGTGGCTTTGTACTCAGACCGCTGGGCGTCGACACCCTTGCGCACCTTGCCCCAGATGTCGGCCTCCCAAATCACATCAGAGGCGACACTGTATTGTGTGCGGGCCGAGCTGCCGGAACTTTTCAGTGTATCCGTCCCCGCTCCGCCACTGAGAGTCGGAAGCAAGCCGGCTTCGGCCTGGCCGATAGCGGCCTTTGCCACGCCGCTACGTGCGGCGAGGATTCTGATATCGATGTTGTCGGAAATCGCCCTGCTGATGAGCTCATTCAGGTATGGGTCACCAAACCCGGTCCACCAGCCGGGCTGAATGACGGCTGCCGCCGAGACCACGGCATCAGCGTCCTCCGACCAGCCTGCTTTCGATGCGGTATCCGGCCGCTGGTACTCCGGGCCGCCCAGATTCGAGCAGGCCGGCAGCAAGGTCAGGCAAAAAACCGCCGGCAGAATGATGCACAGCACATTGACGCTGCGCTGATCGTATCGATAAGCGCCGCTTTCTGTTCTCCAGCCCCGATTGATTCCGCCGTCTGCCACTCTTGAATCTCCCGATCAGCTAAAATTCCCGCACGCGCTTTCCAGGCACGTGCTAACGCCGCTTGTAAGTTAAATGCTCCACACCTTGAGTCTGACACCCCACCGGGACCTGTCAACTTGGACAGGCGGCCAATGGCGCTGAAGGTGCAGCCCTATGACTTAACACTGGAATAGCATCAGCTATGCCAATCTGACAGAACCACCTGCAATAGTTATTTATTACATTTGATTTCAATACATTAAAGATCTATGGTCAGATTTCACCTGGCCCACAGCTGATCACCCGGCAACACATTAGTGTGCTACTGCCAGACATTCCACCCATGTAATGTTCGCTGAAATGCAACAGTGTTTGTGGGCATATCCCACACACCTGCCGAGCCGTTCTGTTATTTCAATATTGTCGGATCGTCATCGCCAGACCCGGCTCTGGGTACAGGTGCCGTCGACGGGTTCAACTGCGTTTTGGTAATTTGCCCCTCGTCGACGGTGCGGACCACCACGACTGTGACGTTGTCGCGAGCCCCCCGGGCGAGGGCACGATCGACCAGCAGATCACACGAATACTGGCAATCCCCAACCGCCAGCGATTCCTTGATTTCACGGTCATTCACTTCATTGTAGAGCCCATCGCTGCAGAGCAGAAAAACATCACCCTCCTTCACTTCGAACATATCCGAGTCCAGCTCCAGATGACTGGCCACACCCACTGCGCGGGTAATGACATTGGATGAAGGGTAGTGTTCGGCCTGTTCGCGTGTAATCAAGCCCTGAGCAACGAGTTCTTCAACCTGGCTGTGATCCCGGGTCAACTGCACCAGTTCTCCCTGGCGATAACGGTAAACCCGGCTGTCTCCGGCCCACACGGAAACGGCGTGATCACCATAAGTCAGCAGCACAACTGCCGTGCTGCCTATCACCTGCTCCCGGCGTTTGCCGGCTTCGTCAGACAATCGCTGATTGACTGTCTGCAGGCGCTGGTGTACTTCACCCACCAATGCCCCGAGACTGGCCACTTGCGGAATTGCAGCGAGAGCATCCACGACGCTTTGACTGGCAAAATCCCCCGCGGCATGCCCACCCATGCCATCGGCCACTGCCCAGATCCCGCGCCCCGCCAGTTCCAGGCAGGCGTCTTCGTTAAGCTTTCTCACCATGCCCACGTGTGTCCTGGAAGCCGATGACCAGTGCAGCTTTGTTGTGTCTGACATGGTTCTCTCAGCTAGTCACTGTAAATGACATTTTGTTAACTCCCCTGTAGCGGCGGCGATTCAGGTCTGACAAAAGTTGTCCCGTGCCTGGGCACAGAGATTCTGCAGTCCCACTCTAGGAATATATCCGCTGCACACGAATTTGACAGCAATCCGCGCGAATGACTGTGCCGGCGAGAAAAACACCCTTCAATTCCGGCGCTTGCAGAGCAGTTCACCTTATGAATACATCCCTGTATCCTGAGGACCTGCGCTAAGTCCCTGGATACTCGGAGGGGACGGCCGACGCTACGGCAATTCTGTGCCGGCCAAGTTCCGTACTCATTAGTTTTTTGAGGTTCTGTGTATGAAGCGAGTACTGTTACTGCTGTCCCTTATCGTTGTCGCACTGAGCGGCGTTGCAGCGATACATTCCAACGATCTGGGCGAACTCGATCCCGGTACCGGAAAATCCATTATTGACATGCATGTCCACGTTGCCGGCCTGGGCTACGGGGACAGCGGCTGTTTTATCAATGAAGGTATGCGCAACAATGTCCGTTTTCCCTTCTATCTGTGGGCTATGGATGTCAGCGAAGAGGAACTCGAACAGCACGGGGACCGCATCATGCTCGACAAGCTGAGTGGCCGAATCGCCGCTTCGAAAACAGTCGACAAAGCAGTGATTCTCGCCATGGACGGCTATGTCACTGAGGAAGGGATACTCGATAAGGATCAAACCCAGATCTATGTCCCGAATGATTATGTCGCCAGGGAAACGGCGCGTTTCGACAACCTGATCTTTGGCGCCAGTATCAATCCTCACCGGAAGGATGCCATCGAACGCCTGCGCGCCGCCCGGCGTGACGGTGCGGTACTGGTGAAATGGATTCCCTCCATTATGAATATCGATCCTGCTGATCCCCGCCACATCCCTTTTTACCGGGCCATGGCCGAACTGGGAATCCCCCTGCTGACCCACACCGGCATGGAAAAATCTTTCGCCAATGCCCGCGACGAGCTTGCCGACCCGCTGCGACTGCGCTTACCCCTCGAGCAGGGCGTTACCGTCATCGCCGCGCATATTGCCACCACCGGGGAAAGCGAAGGACAGGATAACTTCGAGCGCATACTGCCCCTGTTTGCGGAATATTCCAATCTGTACGTGGATATTTCCAGCCTCACCCAGATCAACAAACTGGGCTATCTTTCACGGGCGCTGGAAGTGGACGGGCTTACGGAGCGCATGCTCTATGGCACCGACTGGCCATTGCAGTTCTTTCCGCTGATTTCATCCTGGTATCACCTGAATCACATCGGTGTTGACAATGCCTGGCAAGTGAGCGGCATCGCCAACAAGTGGGACCAGGATGTCGCACTGAAAGTAGCCTTCGGCGTACCCGAGGATGTGCTTCGTCGCGCCGGAAACCTGTTGAAAATAAAGCCATGATCTGATGTTATTCTCGACAACCCGGCTCGGTCGCCGCCAGCTTTTCTGCAATCTCCTGGCTCAGCTTCGCAACCCCCTGGCTCATGGCACTGACAAACTCAGCGTAACCCGGCCCCGCCGGTACTTCTTCGAACTTGAAGCTACGGGAGGACAATTCGCAACCCTTCACTCCATCCAGCAGACGCCACACACCCTCCATCCGAGTACGCTGTCCAACTTCGCCGTCGAAGCGGAAAAGGTGCACGGCGATCTGGAAATCCGGTTCCGTGCGACTCGACCAGGGAAACACAACCACACTGTCGGTGTTCAAGCGGCTCATCAGGTTCTGCGCCAGCACCTGTTCCAGGTTCTTCTTCAAGTCGCCGGCCCAGCGATCGAATTCCGCCAGCTGGACTTGATTGGGAGCGGGCCGTGTGACGATTTGCGGCCGGTCAAACACGTCCGACATCGATAACGGCCCCAATCCCAGTAACAGCGGTGTAGCCGGGTCGGCGCGTCCACCGACCGGTGATGCCGGTTCTGCACTCAACACATAGAATTCTGACGGGCTTGAGGGTTTACCGATACTGCAGCCCACCTGCAATACCACCGACACAACGACGAACCATAAACTGTATCTACTCATCATGGATTCCTTCATGGGTTGCCACTCTTGCCTTTCAACATCGCCTCCGGGTGGCGTTGCAGGTATTCCGCCATCACCCGGATCGACCGCGCCGCCGCACCGATTTCCTGCAAGGCGTCCTGTAGCTGATTGCCAATTTCCCCGTCCTCCGAAGCCGACGCCTCCAGCGCCGTCAAGGTACCATTGGCTGACTGCAGTGTTGTATCCAGACCTTTGAGCAGACCCGGCGCATCCCGTTCGAGCACAGACACCAGGCTGCTGGTCGACACCATCAGCGCATTGAGATTGGTCAGCGTGCCCTCAAGATCGGATTGCTCTACCTTGTTGAGTATCCTGTTGACATTGGCAATCATGCCCTGCAGCGAACTCGGCACGGTGGGGATCTCTGGATACAGCCCGCCCTGGGTCACCGTTGCGGGCTCCGCATCGGGGAAAATGTCCAGATCCACAAACAACTGCCCCGTTACCAGGCTGCCGGTCTGCAGGCGTGCGCGCAGCCCCTGCCTGACCAGGAAATCTATGCGTTGCTGCGGACTGGTTTTCATCTGAGTGGTGGTCGCTGCACTGTCGTCCACATCACCATAGCCCATGGTACGCTGGGGTTCTATACCTATGACGACGACCGGGCTGACAACCCCCTCGTGCTCGGGATCTTCGCCCAACATGATGTTTTTTACGGTACCGACGCGAATGCCGCGGTACTCCACCGGCGCGCCAATACTGAGCCCGCGTACCGTATCGGTGAATTTCAGCGTATAGGTGATCACCTCGGTAATCGGCCGTTCCAGGCTCTCTGCACGATTCCTGAAGAGCGGGAAAACCGCCCCTTCCGCGGCCGCCGGAGAATTGGCAAATTCCGGGAAGGTCTCAAAGGCGATGCCACCGCTCAGTACGGCCACCAGGGATTCCATCTCCACGGACACGCCCGAGGCGTCCATGGACATACTGACGCCGCCGGCATTCCAGAAATGGGTCCGTTCGCGGACGTATTCATCGTACGGCGACTGAACAAAAATACCGACGTCGACATAGCTGTAGTCATCCGCCAGCTTGTAGTCGGTCACTTCGCCGATATCAAACTGGCGGAAATAGACGGGTGCACCCACGGCCAGTGATCCCAGCGTTTCCGTACGCAACCGGTAGCGGGTCCCTTCCTTGTCCTGGCTCACGATCGGCGGTTTTTCCAGGCCGACGAACTTCCTCTGCTTCTTGCCCGTCGTATTGGGCTCAAATGAGAGATAGGCACCACTCAGCAAGGTGCCCAGCCCGGTGACTCCGCCGGCACCGACACGCGGTTTCACCACCCAGAAGCGGCTGGCATCGGTCAGATACACCTCCGTTCCCGCTTCCATCGTCGCCGTCAGCACAACGGTTTTCAAGTCGTCGGCAATATCCACAGCGTCGACCTGACCGACTGTCACGTCGCGGAACTTGATCTGGGTTTTGCCGGCCTCAATACCCTCGGCGGTCTCGAAACTGATAGTGATCACCGGGCCCTTCTCGGACATGGTCTTATAAAACAGCCAGCCGCCCACCAGCAGTGCCACCAGCGGCAACAACCAGACGACGGGGAAGCCCTTGCTTTCCTCGTCGACGATGGCGTCGGGCACATTGTCAAGATCGGGCGGCTGGTTCGGGGTTGTCATTTTTTCTCCTTTTTGCTCGCCTGCTATTGATCCCAGATCAACCGGGGATCGAAACTGGTCGCTGCAAAAATGGTCAGTACAACGACGGTGGTAAAAGCTATCGCACCGACGCCGGGTTCAATGGTGGCGATGGCGCCCACATTGACCAGCGCCGCCAGCAGTGCGACGACAAAGATGTCGACCATAGACCAGCGCCCGACCAGTTCAACGATCCGGTACAGGCGGGTACGCTGCTGTTTGCGCAAATGCGAGCGGCGCTGTACCGAAATCAGAAGATAGGCAAGGGCGATCATCTTCAGCAACGGCACCAGCACACTGGCCACGAAAACGATCAAAGCCAGCGGCCAGTCACCGTGCACAAACAAGTAGATCACACCGCTCATAATGGTATCGGACTGACCCTTGCCGAATGACACCACCGTCATGACCGGATACAGGTTGGCCGGCAGATAGGCGATCACGGCGGCCAGCAGAAAGGCCCAGCAGGTACTGACACTGTTGAGCTTGCGGAAGTGCATGGCTGATCCACAACGCGGACAGTGGGTATGCCCGGCGCCGGGCAGGTGCAGCAACAAGCCGCAAGTATGGCAGCCGGCCAGCCCGACATCCCTAGCCCGCATGGTGCTT